>JAYSXR010000156.1:0-13620 GCA_043717145.1 Chitinophagaceae bacterium
AATAACCATATAGGTGTACCACTCACTTTGCTAAGTGTAAAAAAAGATGCTCAGATGGCCGTAATAGAAATGGGGGCTAATCACCAAAAAGAAATTGAAAGTTATTGCCGCTATACCCAGCCAACACATGGTGTGATTACCAATTGTGGTAAAGCACACCTGGAAGGATTTGGGGGCGTGGATGGTGTAAGAAAAGGAAAGGGTGAACTGTATGATTTTTTAAGGGGCCATAATGGCACCGCTTTCGTGTATACAGATTATGATTACCTGCACACTATGAGTGCCGGCATTACAAATATTATACCTTATGGAACAACCGATGGACTTGTGCAAGGCAATATACTTTCCAACGAACCATTTGTTGAAGTGGCCATTACAAAAGGTCTAGGAATTAGTCATGTAAAAACACAGTTGGTAGGTGATTATAATCTGCCGAATATTTTATGTGCTATTGTGATTGGCAAATATTTTTCTGTTCCCGCGGAAAAGATAAAAGCCGCTATTGAAAATTATACCCCTTCGAACAGTCGCTCACAATTAATACAAAGGGGGTCTAATGCCATTATACTGGATGCATACAATGCAAACCCCACCAGTATGAAAGCCGCCATTGAAAACTTTGCCGGTTTGCATACAGATAAGAAAGTATTGATGCTGGGGGCTATGATGGAATTGGGAGAAGCTAGTTTGGATGAACACCGAGACATTATTAAATTGATTAAAAAATATGACTGGACAGCGGTAATTTTAGTAGGCGGTGATTTTGGAAAGATCCAACACGGCTTTACTTTTTTCCCAAATTCATTTGAAGCAAAAACCTGGTTCATCCAACAAAGCCCCGTGGATACCCATTTTCTCATTAAAGGCTCCCGGAGTATGCAGATGGAGAAAATAATAGGCTAATCGCCACTATGCGGTTTACGCTGTATCTCATGCTCTCTGCGGTGAAAAATACGACCATCGGCAGAGAGTATAAGATGCTTAGAAAGTCACACCATTTATCATTTTTATTTATAGGCTATTTTTGTACCCGTTAAAAGTATCAACAGGGTAAGAAAAAGGATTGAGTAACTTGCGTACGAATAAATACCTCTCCCATGCCAAAAAGATTTTATTTGACCAGTATATTAGCCAACCGTTGCCCCAGGTGCAGGGAGGGGAAAATATTTCAGACAGATAAAGCGTATAAGAAAAATAATGTTTTGATGCATAAGCATTGCCCTGTTTGCGGCCAGCCTACCGAAATTGAAGTAGGCTTTTATTACGGCACGGGGTATGTTAGCTATGCGATTAGTATTGCTTTTCTGGCTACTACTTTTGTTGCCTGGAAAGTTTTGATAGGCGTAACTTTTTCCATAGATGATAACCGGATATTTTATTGGATGGTAATTGCTTTTTCCCTCCTGTTAATGATGCAGCCTTTAATTATGCGCTTATCGCGTACCCTATGGCTGAGCTGGTTTGTTAGTTACGACCCCAACTGGAAAAACCATCCTTTTAAAAAACCAGAGCGGATTGTTCCGGAGCAGATGAATAATTGGTGAATGGTCAAAAGCCAAAAGTACCAAGTATAATAAAAAAGGTTCACGTTATGCGAACCTTTTTTATGGTAATTATTCTCAGACGATTAAAAATTATATTTCACACCTAACTGACCCTGCCAGCGTGAGTTGATCGGGTCTACCGTATAGTAATGGCCATCTAAGCCTGCCGGTTTAACAAAACTAAAAGTGGGTGTATATCCTGACGCAGGTGCGCCCACTGCCTTACCATTAGCATCTGCAACAAATTTCAGGAAGTTAACTGTATAGTTATTCAGGTTGGTAATAAAAGTAACACGCCCAAGGCTGTTATCTATCAAGTTCAAGACATTGAAAATATCGAGGCTTACCTGTAAGGTCTGTTTGCTGTTTTTCTTATTTAATTTAAATTCATGCATCAGTTTCATATCCAGTTCATGGTTCCAGGGTGTACGTAACCCGTTACGTTCTGCATATTGACCGCGGCGTGTGCTTAAATATTTATCACCGTTGATAAATGCATCAAGGTCGGTCCATTGTTGTGAAGCACTATAAGCACCATTATCTTTCAGGTTAGCATCTGCCTGGTTTTTGGGTATATAAGGAATGGCTGCATTAGAACCCGACCCAAACGGAGCTGATTGATAAACCAGACTGAACGGGCTTCCCGAAACACCGGAATAGAAAAATGACAAAGAGGTTGCATTTGACTGGTTCCAGATAATATTTCCGCTCCATGTAGCCACAATACGGTTGCGGAGATCAAAATTGGAATAGGCTAATGTAGAGTTGCTAGGGGTAATCGCCGGGTTAACATTGAAACTACTTTCCCATGAGTTACGGATACCATTGGTGATGTCTTTACTTATTCCATAAGTATAGGCCGCACTCCAGTTCATATTAAACTGATGTGACCCAATTGACAAGTTATTGGTAACCTTAGATAACTGGGCAGTAATATTATACCTGTAACCTTCTTTGGTATTGGTCAGGTAATATATGTTAGAATATGCTGCATTATATTTTCCCCCAACATACACAGGTGACTGGGTTGGACCTGTGCTGAAATAAGCGACAGAATCTTTGAGATTGATTTGCTCATATTTCACATCATACATAGTCTTGGTGTATAAGAAATCACCTGTAAATTTATAGCCTTTTCCAAATTTAAAATCTACGGCTATACTACTACGCCAAACAGTAGGTAATTTAAAGTTATTATCAAACACATCAATTTCCCTTGTGCTACTTCTTGATGCACCCCCATATTTGGTAACTGTATCTTTTAAACCTAGTGGGTTAATAGCCAATGGAACTGTTTGCCCGGCTGCTGGGCCGTTCCAGTCGATATTACCGTAAGTGCCGCCATTCAAAGTGTATGCATATCCATACCAGGCAAAAGGAACTCTTCCTGTGAAAATACCGGTACCACCACGTATAACAACTGTTTGATCTCCATTTACATCAAAATTAAAACCTAAGCGGGGAGATACAGTAACCCTTGAAGGAAGCTTTCCACTTAACTCTTTAAAGGGAGTATTTGTATAAGTTGGGTTCGCAGATATATATCCGGCTGAATTCGTATTGGCAAGGGCCGGGTCTAAAAAAGGTTGTGACCCAACAAAAGAATAATCAAATCGTATCCCCGGAGATAGTTTGAGTTTATTGCTTACAGTGATCTCATCCTGTGCATATAAACTTGTTAATCCAACTGTGAAAGGGTTAGGTGGGTTATTATAGATATCATCCCTTGTTCCAGACAATTTAGGATCAGTAATAAATGCCCCACGGATACGGCTTGGGTTATCAGCAAGGAAACTATTCAACCCACGGGCGTATTCCCATCTTCCATTAAATGAGTTGATGAACCCATACGTCAATTTATAGAATTCATTATGTGTACCAAAAGTGAATTTATTAATCCCGCTAAGTACAGTTACATTATCACTAATCTCGAACGTCTGTTGTTTTAAGTTATAAATGGATGCCTCTCTCCAAGTACCTAATGTAATGCGACCGTTATCAATATCGATATACGGTGCTAAAGGTTTCGGGAAATCTCTGTACTCATGCACATTTATATAACTCAGATTAAATTGATTACTTACGGTTCCGCTGATTTTTGTTTTTAATTCAGCCGTAAGGTTGAGGTTCTTGGTGTACTGTGTAAAATCCGTTGATCCAAACTGAAAATTATTGGAAGATCTTTCTAAATTATTTCCTGAGCCATTTGTATAAATACCACGCAGGGTTAAGGCATTGTTCTTATCCAGATTAAAATCCAGCCTGCCGAATACCTTGTCACTTTTAGTAAACACTTTATAAGCTCCGAGATAACTGCCCGGATCGTACCCGTATTTAGTTTGTAATTGATTTACTATTTGCTGCGCTTCCGTTAAAGTTATTGCTGCACCCGGGTCGCCGATATTATAAGTACTTGGCTCCTGCCTGTCTGTATGCTCATAGTTCAATATAAAAAATGCTTTGTTTTTTACTATCGGCCCGCCGATAGTGGCACCATATTGATAATCGTAAAAATCAGGGCCGATTTTTGATTTGGACCCGTCTACACTTTTACCAACTAATGACTGGTTTCGCCCGTATGTATAAATTGATCCATGAAAATCATTTGAACCACTTTTGGTAACAGCATTTACACTACCGCCTGTAAAGTTGCCAATCTTAACATCATAAGGGGATAACTGCACCTGTACTTCCTGGATTACATCAAGACTGTAGGGGTTTGTTCTTGTTCCGGAGCCCGCTGCACCTGATTGCCCCCCGCCACTTACGCCACCGGCAGAGTTACTAAAACCAAATGCGTCATTATTAATAGCACCGTCAATGGTTAAGTTGTTATAACGAAAATTACTACCTGCAAATGAGTTGTTATTTGATTGAGGTGTAAGTCGTGTAAAATCAGATAAACTCCTCCCTAGGGAAGGCATAGTAGTTAATTGCCTGCTGCCAATGATTGTCGCACCTGCTACTGTTTTACGTCCGGCTGCGGTTACAGTAACTTCTGTTAGTTGCGCACTTGATTCCTGCATAGCCACTTTTACTTCCGGATTGCTACCCAACCCGAGGTTAACATCATTAAATACCTGGTCTTTATAGCCAACAAAAGAAATCTTAACACTGTAAGGGCCTCCGGGTTTTAAGTTGGGTACATAAAAAATGCCTTTACTATTGCTTTGTGTAGTTGTCGTAAAATTTGTAGGTTCATGTTTTACTGTGACAGTAACACCACTTATAAAAACACCTTTAGAATCTTTAATCTGGCCATTAAGGGTAGAGGTTGTTTCCTGACCGAATGTTGTTGCGGATACAAAAAGAATAATCAATCCCTGTACCATTGCAAATATCTTTTTAAACATATATGACGGTTTTATTTGTCGCTGCAAAGGTGCTTTTGGTATGTTACCAAATTGTTACCGCAAGGTTACCTGCGTGTTAACAAACAGGGTATTGGGAACAGGCATTTTTGTATCCCTTTTTTTGTATATTTTAAGAAAGGCTTACTTTCAGGCAATAGAACTGCCAATTTGAGCTATGGATATACACCTTCATCACGATCAGCACGATCAGCACGATCATCACAATCATACGGAACATCATTTAAGAGGTTCTGAAATATTAACGGATATTGTTATCGGCATGTCGGACGGTTTAACCGTGCCTTTTGCACTGGCTGCCGGCTTAAGCGGGGCCGTCAAAGATGTAAACCTAATAGTGATCGCCGGTATTGCTGAAATTGCTGCCGGATCTATTGCCATGGGTTTGGGGGGATACCTTGCCGGTAAAACAGCACAGGACCATTATAACAGTGAACTCAGAAGAGAATACGATGAAATTGAACGGTTGCCTGAAGTGGAGAAAGAAGAGGTAAGGCAGTTTTTTGAAGGGTTGGGTTTGAGTCCGGAGGTACAGAAACAGGCGGTAGCGGAACTTGTGAAAGATAAAGACCGTTGGGCCGACTTTATGATGAAGCATGAACTGGGCTTAGAAAAACCAGATCCGAAAAGAGCGAGAAAAAGTGCATTTAATATCGGTTTCTCGTATGTGGTGGGTGGGTTAATTCCGTTGAGCCCGTATTTTTTTGTAAAAGACGGCATTAGCGGCCTGAAAATTTCTGCTGTGGTAACTTTATTATGCCTCTTTGTTTTCGGATATTTTAAGAGTAAGCTTACCGGAACAAATCCTGTGCAGGGTGCATTAAAAGTGGCATTCATTGGTGCCATTGCAGCAGGTTGTGCCTTTGGGATCGCGAAATGGATTAGTGGATAGCCTTTTTGTGAAACGCCATTTCTACCATGATATCTGTATTAAAATACATTACTCCTGTTCTTTAACACAGAGATCACAGCGGTAGGGCGCTACACAGCGTAAACAATGAATTATACATATTCTCCCTATTGAAAAAGTTACTGTTTAGTATTGTTTCGTTTTGCAGTATTAACAGACGGGCAGCAGTATTATACCATGATACTGCTAGCCAGGTAATTCAATTTGTATTTACCTCTGATGTGCATTATGGGCTTACCCGTAAAACATTCCGTGGGGACGAAGATGTTGCCGCACATATTGTTAATGCCGCTATGATCAAACAGATCAATACCTTACCTGGGCTATTATTGCCGGCCGATAAAGGCGTACGGGCAGGAAAAAAAATCGGATGGATAGATTATCTAATTGAGACGGGCGACATTGCCAACCGCCAGGAGAATCATTACCAAAGTTCAGCCGCATCATGGAAACAGTTTACAGATGATTATTTTCATGCATTAACCATAAAAAATCATAAAAGAAAAGGAACCCGCCTCTTTTTGATTCCCGGCAATCATGATGTATCTAATGCAATCGGCTTTTATCGGGAGATGCACCCTGCCACTGACCCTACTTCGCTAGTTGGTATTTACAATGCAATGATGCACCCGCTTTTTCGTAAGACAAATTCCGGTTATCGGTTTGATAAAGACAAGGTTAATTATTCAAAAGATATTTCGGGGGTACATTTTGTTTTTATCACTATCTGGCCCGATTCGGTTACCCGCATTTGGTTATCGAATGACATAAAAAAAGTAAATACGTCCACACCTATTATTCTTTTTGCACATGATCCGCCGGAAGGCGACTACAAACATTTTACCAATCCAAATGGCACTCACGATATTAATACCCATGATAAATTTGAGAACTTATTAACCGAACAATTTAAAAGTGGCAGTAACACTAATCCACAAAGCACAGTAAAAGAAGAGAAAGGGTTGGTGGCTTTTCTGAAAGCGCACCCAAATATCAAAGCCTATTTTCACGGGCATATCAATTACAGCGAAATGTACACATACAAAGGGCCGGATAATGATATTGCTTTAGCAAGTTTTCGCGCCGACTCGCCTATGAAAGGAAAATATTCGGCTGTGGATGAAACAAAATTGTCTTTTCAATTCGTAACTATTGATACCCAAACCAAAACAATGACGGTTCGTGAATGCCTTTGGAATACAGATCCGAAAAATCCATTGAAGCCGGTTATTTGGGGATCAGGTAAAACTGTGTCTTTGCGATAGCCATTTTTACGCACCTGTTCCACTGTTATTTTTTACAAAGCAGCAGCACTGCGTCTAAATTTAATAGTGCAATTGAAACAAAGCTGAACTATTAAAGGGTTGTTATGAAGATGAGCTCAGATTCCATCACCGTAAAAGATATTGCCACCGCTCTGAAATTATCAGTAGCTGCGGTATCCACGGCGGTGCGCGACAGTCACGAGATCAGCGATATAACCCAGAAACAGGTTAATGATTATGCTTAAAATTTTAATTACCGCCCCAATCTTAGGGCGCAAATGCTACGCCATAAAAATGGGAGAAGTATCGGCGTTATTATAGGTGTCATCCCAAATAATTTTTTCAGTGATGTACTCAGCGGGATGGAATCGGTTACCCATCAGAAAAATTACCATATCATCATCACCCAAAGCCTGCAATCGTTTGAGGGGTAAGAATAAAACCTGGAGCACCTTACATGGAGATCGGTAAAGGGTTTGTTGGTATCACTTCGGTAAGAAACCAAATCCATTGATCATTTTAAAAAAGTACATGCCTCGGGCATCCCTATTGTTTTCTACGACAGGGTAACGGATGAAATTAAAACCCACCAGGTGATTTCCCTTAATATTGGCGGAACCTACCTTTAAACGATGCACTTTATCTCCAATCAATACGCCCGTATGGCCCATATCAGTAGTTCATATAAATTATCCATTACATCACAGCGGTTGGAAGGGTGCGCAAAAGCATTACAAGAACACGGCATTCCCATCAACAAAGACTATATCAAATACTGTAATCATGGCGGTAAGGACCTTGATGAAATAGAAACTTCTATTGATGAGTTACTGAGAATGAAACAACGCCCAGATGCCATCATTACGGCATCAGACAGGATTACCATTGGCGCGCTCGCCATTGTAAGAAAGAAAAAAATAGCCATCCAGGGGCTTCTGGCCATTGTAGGGTACAGTAATTTTAGTGCACCCGAAATTTTTCAACCCGAACGAACAACGATCCAGCAACCGGCGTACCAAATAGGCAGGGCTGCTGCGGAGGTGCTTATTAAACTCATTGAAAACAAAAGGCTGCCCTCGAAACTTGAGAAAGGGATACTTCCTGCCGAATTGATGATATGGGATTCTTCAAGGGTAAAACGAAAAAAATAGCCCGGCTTTTACATAAATTTTACTGACGGAATATCCTTTTATGATATTCCGGGATCACCGTTACGCAATGTTGACAACAGGCACAAAGGCTTTAATAATTATTTTCAACACCGAGAAAAAGAGTTTACAGAGGTAGCAAGGTGTCTGCTTTTACATTTTAATTATTAAGATACTACTCAATGCTATGTTTTTTTACATCGTTTATAAGAAATTATACTACAGTTGAAAGGGTATCATTTTTTCAAAAAAGATTTACAACAAAGAATGCCTATTACGCAAGGTAATAGGCATTCAAATTATGCAGTAATAAAATACCGAACACGGTATCTAATTCCGTCCGGGTATGTTTGCAGTTCTCAACTGGTAATCCTGTGGTGGTTCGGCACCTAAAAGGTTCTTGACAAAATAATCCCAACGGCGGCGCATCATATAGGGGCCGTATTGACCATAGCCATGTGCACTATTGGGGAACACCACTAAATCAAAACTCTTATTGGCTTTAATTAATGCTTCAACCACCAGCATGGTATTAGATGGGGGTACATTATTATCCATCATACCATGAGCAAGCAACAATTTGCCCTTTAGGTTTTTTGCATAGTTCTGGTTGGCATGTGCTTCATAATTCGAGTTCTCTACCAATCCATCATAACGCTCGCCCCAATCGTCTTCGTAATTACGGTTATCATGATTACCTGATTCAGAAATACCTACTTTAAAAAAATCAGGATAACGGAACATAGCAGCGGCAGTGGCAAACCCACCACCGGAATGGCCCCAAATACCTACACGGGTTGTATCTATAGGAAATTGCTGTGATAATTGCCTGATGGCGGTTACCTGGTCGGGCAATGTGTTTTCAGACATATTGCCATAACTCATATCATGAAAACTTTTTGAACGAAGCGGATTACTGGTACCTTCTATCAGTACCACAATAAATCCTAATTCAGCCAGTGCCTGATGATCGCTTCTCGACGCTGAGAATGACCAGCTGCCAACACTTCCACCTTGTGGGCCGGGATAGATATAATCAATCACGGGGTATTTTTTGTTCGCCTCCATCCGGGTAGGTGTAAATACCAAACCATAAATATCCGTCTTGCCATCATGCGCTTTTACAGAAACAGGTTTTGGTGGCTTCCAGCCGGTAGCCACAAGCCTAGAAACATCTGTTTTTCCCAATTCAGCCAGCACTTTTCCATTCAGGTCGCACAAAACCGTAACAGGCGCAACATCCGGCTTGGAATAGGTATCAATAATATAGTTGCCTGAAGGAGAAAATGTGTACTGGTGGTTTCCCTCCCCGGGTGTAAGTAAGGTCAGGTTACTGCCGTCAAATCCAATTTTATATAATTGAGAGAAATAAGGATTGTCGGGTTGGCGGCCGTTGGCAGTAAAATATACGATGCGGTTTTTCTCATCTACCTTAACTAGCCTTGCCACTAACCAATTGCCCTTGGTGATTTGATTTTTCAGTTTGCCGGTTGCAGCATCATATAAATAAAGATGCCCCCAATTATCGCGCTCCGAATACCAGATAATCTCATTAGAATTAGCAAGATATCTCCAGTTAATACTTCCCTGACCGGATTCATATTGCGTAAGAACGGATTCTTCAAAAACTTCCCGTACAGCACCCGTAACAGCATCGGCGATACGGAATTTTTCCTGTTTATGATCGCGGGAAGTAGAGACGAAGGCAAGCTGTGAAGCATCTGCTTTCCAATCTACATCATCAAAGGTTCCACTGCTGGAAATGTCATCGCTTAGAGAAGCCCGGTGCGGATCTGCTGCCACTTGCAGATTAATTATTTTAGCAGGCTCTACATCAATGATCACACGATAGATCATAGGAATATCTTTATCGCCCGGCAAAGGATATTTCCATGAACGCAAACTGGGTTTGCCTACGTTGGTAGACACCAGATACATATCACTTACAGTTCGTTGATCCTGCCTGAATGTGGCGATCTTTTTTGAATCGGGCGACCAACGCAGAATGGGGCCGTCGCTGGAACTCCAGCCCGCATTATCTGTTGCATACCCAAAATCTTTGATACCATCGGTGGTAAGCTGGGTTTGTTTATTGGTTGATACTTCACGTGTCCATAAATTATATTCTTTAATAAATGCTGACCGTTTACCATCTGGAGACAGAACCTCATTACCAGCACTACCTCTTCTTCCCTGAGGCGCAACCGGGGCAGTAAGTGTACCGGAGGTTGATTCCTCCCGGCTAATCTGGTTTGACTGCAAATCATATTTCCATCTTTTGGCGTCAACGGTAAAGGAAAGGGATTTTCCATCGGGTGAAAAAACAACGGCTTGAAAAGGGAGCTTCATAGCATCATACTTAGTACCGGTTGTGGTGGAAAGTGCATCGGCCAGCTTCTGGTGATCAAAAGCTGCGACCCGGCTTTTTTTATCTGGATCTACTAAAATAAACTCGTTTTTCTTTGAGCTCGTCATCAGGTACCAGAACTGGTCGCCAGCCAGCCAGTTGGGGCGAACGTTACCACCGTCAATAAGGGGATCGGTATTATAGCTCATAAACTTTTCTGCTCGTTCATAATCTTTGGCAGTCACAGACTGCTGGGCGTTGGCAGCAAATGCAAATGCCATAACGGTTACTGCTAATAGGTATTTTCTCATGTGTTTTGAAATGAGGGTGTTTGGAAATTAGTTTGAGGGAAACAATATAGGATAAATAGTTTTATGATCGTGCGGCTACCGGTGAATGGGTGATAAGCCAAAACATATATATTAATGAAGCAGGAATATATATTTCCTCTTATTGCATGCCTTCGTTTGCAGGTATTAATATTATCTCACCTTTACTTCAAATCAGAATCATTCAAATGTGCCTTTCTAATAAGGCGGATTAGCAACATTTTTCTCCCGCCTGAATCGGTGGGCATTTGATTGTACCATAACTACAAAAAACACAACAATCGCCTTGTTTTGGTTTTAGCCGGGTCTTACATTTCTCGCACGCGTAAAAGAATACACAGGAATCTGTTGGCATAATTTCGGTCTTTACATGTAAGCAATTAGGGCAGGTAATGGTTGATTGCAGTTCAACTCTTACGCCATTGTATGTTGTACAAGTGTTACAAGTTCCGTGCATTTTATTTCGTTTAAAGTTCCAGATTGTCGCTATCAAAAGTCCGAACATGCCTGTATACAGCAAATATATCCAATAGTCACTTTCATTAAAATGGTAGGCATACAAAATTAAAAGCCCGCTGGCAATAGCAACCATTAGCGGATATAAACAACCATGCCTCCGGTAAGAAATGTATAGCCCCGCTACTGAAACTAAAACCATTGACTGAAAAATCCACATTGTCCAGCCACCAAACAATTCGGCACTGCCAAGTCCGAGCGCAGATGCGGCAAAAGCGAAAAGTGGAAAACAGCAAGGTGAAAATATTGCAGTCAGAAAAAGTCCTGCTGTACCGAGTTTGTCAATATTCTTTGTGACTTTAAATACCATTATTGTCAAAATTAATCTATCGGGTTATGCAGTGAATATAACATTTATGCAATGGGTAATAAAATGCATCACGCTGATTTCTCCCGCTTTTGCAAGAGGTTCCTTCAATCACGAAAGCTTATAGAAACAACAAATCCCGCATAACGCAGGATTTTTGCAGCGTAAGCACCCCACTAATACCCTTAAAACAGTTTGCTAAATAATAGTGGGGATCTTGCCCCCTGCTACTACTTTATTTGTTTTGAGTGGGTTTCCAGTTTTGTGGCAGCAGTTCTTGTATTTTGTTAATAGGATAACCAGCGATGCGTGTTAATACATCCTGCATCCAATCAACAGGATTTACCTGATAATTTTTGCAGCTAGCTACTAAACTGTAGAAGATAGCTGATCGAGGCGCAGCAGCATGGCTGCCGGCAAAGAGATAATTTTTTGTTCCTACAGCCACTGGTCTGATACTGTTTTCTACCCGATTATTATCTAAGTGTAAAAAATCAGTGGTAGCATACAAGCTTAATTTATCCCACCTGCTTACACTATAAAAAATGGCTTTACCTGTGGCACTGCCGGGTAATACTTCGGGTTATGCTTTCTGCATCCATACACCTAATTCTTTGCGTATGAGTAATGCCTGCTCTTTACGGGTATTGCCATTTATCATTACCGATAAGGTTATTATCAGTCAGATTTTTTTCTATGGCATAGAGCTTTTGCACTTCTGATCGTACATGCCCGGCCCTAAGCTTATCATTGGGTAAAGCTTCACTGAACTTGCGTCTGGCATTCGCCATACAGCCAAATCTTGCCTTTCATGGAAAATATGGCAATGTGGGTATCCATCAGATATTTTTTCAAAACGATTCGATTTGAATAGTAGAAACTCTGCTGTTAGAAATTTCTTCAATAATTTCTTTGACAGATTTTATTTTAAGTCAACAGCACCAAAGGCCTTTGTGAATGACCATTTTGTGTTGGTCAGGTCGGCTTTTACCCTATCTGTCAACTTAGCTATAAGGTCAAGATTGCTATTGGTACTTAAATTATCTAAAAGTCCAACATAACCGTCAACAATTGTCGTATTTATTTCTGGTGTTCTCCTACGGTCAAATTAAATGAAAAGACCTGAATATTTTATTTTTCTATCCAACTGCAAGCTATCATAAAGCATGACACACAAGGACGGGGCTTGGCCATGTGGCGGTGGATTTATTCCTCTGCCCGGTTGCGTACCGTCAAGCCGAGATCGAACGCCAATTTGAAAACAAAAGTTGAAATACAGCATTCGTCAGCCGATACATAGCCAAGCCACTTATTATGGGGCGTACTTCAGCACGTTAAATTGTTTCGAAACATTCAATAAAACTTTTTATTCCTATAAGAATGATTGCTTTTTTGCGTTCGTCCATTTTCAATAATCCGGGTCTTTCATTATATCTAAAAAGCACGGCTGTAAATAAAGCCTTAGATTTCAGATTACTTAAATCTGAAATATAAATCTTTATTTTCTCTACTTCATCTAACTCTCCGTCACAGTATTGCAGCATGGCAATATTTTTGAGTTGAATGGTTTCAAAATGGTCTTCTGTCACTTTTATAGTTTGAACTTTCTTATGGGTCTTAAAGTACTCCCATATCAAAAAATATATTTTTATAATTTCTTCCAGTTCTATTGGTGTTGTGTCAAGTCGGTATCCTATTAAGACTGTCAAAAAAAATGGTTGTTTTTTTAAAATCTCGTCCGAAACTAAATTCACATATTCTGCGTCGATATTATCAATCTTGATTTGAACTTTGGCCAGTTGTTTTGCTTCGGCGAAGTCATTTTTTGTAAAATCCATAGATAAATAATTTGCCTTTTACTGTTTTACAGTTTAATAATATAC
>JAYSXR010000157.1:0-43460 GCA_043717145.1 Chitinophagaceae bacterium
TGACTGTTAATCAGAGGGTCTCTGGTTCAAGTCCAGAAGGGGGAGCTTAACAATCAAGCAGTTATGACTTAAAACTCATAGCTGCTTTTTTCATTTGCAAACAATTTGCAAACAGAAAATTATTTAAAAAAAAGTTCAGAAATTTTTTAGGTGCGGTTGGCTTCGATGCCTTTTCTACCGCATCATAAAAAGACACCCCAATACCTACCTTTGAGCCTGTGGTTTATCAACGTATCCTTCTGCCTCTCGATTGTCGTGGAGTTTGACGAATCAGTAATTTACTTTCCGGTTCAAATACTTTCTGGGGATTAACGGTTGCCTGCCTTAATCGCTTTACGATGGTCCGCCAGCTAATATTATGGTCAAGAAGATCAAGCTTCTGTGTTTGTTTTACATCATTATGATAAAGAAGCGCTTTACCGGCAGTTAACGCATTGACGTTTGGATATTTTTGTACATAACACGAAAGCAATTGCGCTAATGATTTATGTTCAAGCAAAACGTAGATATCGATAAAATCTTTTAATCGCGAACCATCCTGTACAATTGCATTAAACTTCATTGCGGCAATATCTTCAATTGATGCCATTCGTATATCTTCTATAAAAACTGCAGGTTGAATCCATGGATAACAGTGTGCAATACAATCCACTTTAACATCATCAATAAAGCAATTGATGGTATTATTGTCCGTTTCAAGATTATCCACCTTGTATTTTGCTGATAGCAGCACACCGAGCCTCTCCGCATCGAAGGGATTGTCTGTAAAAAGATCAATATCAACTGATATCCTGTGCCCAACCATTAAGGCAAGTGCTGTTCCACCCACGAGGTTAAATTCTTTTAAGTCTTCATCTGCCATCAGCCTATGGATCAGATCCAGAGTTGAGGCCTCGACTGTTTCCTTATGTAACACTTTAAGTCTTCTGGTTTAAGTTTAAAAAAATCGCATACTTTTTTTATCGCACGATCCGTTAAATAGGTAGTCTTGTTTGTAAGCGTGTTCACTACTTTCTTTTCTCCGTAAAATCGTATCATCTCCTCCCACTCTTCCGGCGATCCCCTTTCGACGACCCGTTCAATTACCGTTTCGGAATCTTTCTGCCAATCCATTTCGTCATACTTGAATTCCCAGAACAACCGTTTAGGTAAATCAGGCTTATTTGTCCGACCGGGTTTTGAAATAATTTGCTTGCGTTCCACCCGGACATCATCCGTTTCAAAAGGCACCTTCTTTTTAGACAAGTAGTTATTTAAAGTATCATATGGATACTGAGGGTTTGCCAAGCTGAAATTCTTAAGGTTTGAATACACTTCAAACGGCCGCGAGGCATCCTTTTTCCAATGAATCAAAACCACTCTCCTAGGATCTAAATTTGAGGCCGTTTTCATACCCAAATTTACGAAAAAAGACCAATATTGACGCAATAATGGTCTGCTATTTTATGGTTTACGAACCGGGCGGCCTGCCTGCTCTTTCAAGGTCTTGGCTTCCTTCTCTCTTTCACCCGCAAGACGCAGCAACTCCGCCTGCCGGGTCAAACGGTTTTCCTCTTGTTCAACATTGTTACTGAAACCAACCGGGTCTTTTTGATAAAGGCTGTCATTTATGTCACAGTATTTGACAAGCCCTGCATTGCCACTGATTTTTAAAGACTGGTACTTCATATCATTGGCCGCAAATTGTTCCTTTTCCTGGTGCGCATTCAGCCATCCCCAGGCTACTAAAAAACAGGTCACAAATAACCCCACAGCTATCCAGATTCCTTTGTGCAAATGATGCTTGTGTTCAACCTGATTTTTAACCGGTATTTGAAGCTGCAATTGCAGCTTATTAATGCCCGCAGTAAGTTCATTTAATTTGCCTGGGTCAAGCTGTAATTTGGATGGCAGGTTGTTGATCGCATTTCGCAGTAGCTTCAATTCAGATCTTATCTGTTGCATCTCCTCCTGTCCGTTATCGGTTAGTTTCAATAACATTTCAAAGGATTCCATCTTTTCGAGGATAGCTTCTAATAATTTTTCACTCATAAAATAATTTTATAAATGATGTTTTTGTTTGCGTTTCTTTTTTAGCAGCTTATAAGGTGTGGTGTCATTTGCCAACTCCGTTCGCATGAGTTCTTCCAGTAAATTCCTGCCCTTTGATTGGTTCAATTCCAGCATCTTTCCGATCATTTTTTGCTGGTGCTCACTCAATGGACGGTGCTGTTTGTTTTCCTGTCTTAATACAAGATTCCGTGCAAGTGTTTTTTCCAGATTTTTGATCGAGAAATGTCGATCAATTTCGCTGCCCTTGTATTTGTATTTTCCGACCTGGAAACTGACACCTTGTAGCACCTTTGTTTGGCCTTTGTATTTGTACAAGGTTTCAATACCCCGACGCACTAATTTCTGTTCCAGTTCGGCTAACGGTTTGCGCTTCGGTAATTCATTGGTGATCACCTGGTAAATTTTATAACGGTTGACCTGATACTCGTTCATTTTTTCCAAGTTTGTCAACTCGAGGTTTTTCTTATGCGCCTGAATGAGTTCATGCTTCAGAGTTAACTGCTGGGCCACGTTTTTACCGCGTAGTCCAACCCAGTTGTCCTTTATATTTTTCCCGTCATTATCTACCCAGTTCACCACAATGTGTACATGCTGGTGTTTGCGGTTGGTATGCCGCACAATCACGAATTGCGTGTTTCTGATACCCAATTCTTTCAGATATTCTTTGTCGATCTGTTTCATTTTTTCGTCCCTAATCTCTTCACCTGGATAATAGGAAAGGATCGCATGAAAAACCCGGTGTTTGAGATTGGGGTTTAGCTGTCTTTGCTGTTCAATGGATATTTCACCCCATAGCTTGATGGAACATTGGATGTAAATATTACTCTATGAACACATTTAGCTTTAAGAACATTGTTCTTTCTTTTTTCTATGTAGTAATGGCACCTATTATAATCCAATTGGTTTAATGCTGACGTAACGTGGTTATTAGAATATGCAATAATCCCATTGTTTAATTGGTTTAATAGGCTCACATTATTCTTTAAAATTCTTTGTATATTAATTGGATGCATGGGCTACAATCTGTTTATGTGCAAGGCTAATCCCGGTCTTCGGCTGAAGAGTGGGGATACCCGGTCATATCCTATAATCTGTTATATCTTGCTTTTTTAATCTCTCTTATCAATACAGACCAACGGTCAGGTCGCGTTTCCAGGTGTACAATATTCAGCAGCATAGGCCTATAAAGCTAATTATTACTGATCATATCGCAAATCGCGATATTCGATATATTCCTATCTTTGTGACATGAGAAAGCATAACGGGATGCGCCCGCAGGACATTGTGATCCTGCTTGCTATCGTATCATATGGGAAAAATGAATGGCTCATCAAAGACTTGGCAAATTCGCTGTACATCAGCCAGTCGGAGGTTTCTGAATCATTGAACCGTAGCCAGGTAGCCGGTCTAATCGACTATAACAAACGTCGAGTGAACCGTCAGGCCCTTAACGAATTCATTGAATTCGGTCTTCCCTATGTCTTTCCGGTGCAGCCAGGACCTGTCGTAAGCGGCATGCCTACTGCACATTCCCATCCTGTACTGAAGGACAAAATAATAAGTGAACAATTCTACGTTTGGCCTGAGCCGGGGGGATCTGTTAGGGGATTTGCTGTCGAGCCATTGTATGACAAACAAGTAAAAGCTGCGAAGGTGAATAGCGAACTTTACAAACTGCTCGCAATGATTGATGTGTTACGTGTGGGCAACAGAAGAGAAACCAAATTGGCTAAAGAAATACTCGATAAAAGCATTCTCCATGAATCATCACCAGAACATCACCAGGATTAAAGCAGTGCCTTGTCCTAAAATAGCTTTACCGTAGGTCTTATACGGCTATAGCTTTACAGTTTTAGAGGAAAATCAACCTCTATGAAAGCAAAAATGCTAGAACAATTTCAGTTTACGGACGAGTTAAAGGAACGGCTCGTTTTGTTGGTCGTTTTTCAAAATCAATGCCCCAAGGAGTTAGCAAAAAAGTATGGCTTACCCAATACTTATATTTTGACGAATTGGGTCAGGATCTACAAAAGAACGCTTGAGAAAGGGGCTGTAACTTTGGCGCCGATGGAATCCAAAAAACGCAAAGACACTCCCGCTTTAAAACAACGCATTAAGCAGTTGGAAAAATCGCTTGAGAAAGCCAATGTGATGATCTATGGGCTAAACGCAATGATTGATTATGCAGAAAAAGAGTTAAAAGTCCCGTTTAGAAAAAAGCATGGCACCAAACGATAATGCTGATCAAAGAAAAGCATATTACAAGGATGGGCATCGGGCCTCTTTGTAAATTGTTTGGCAAATCCCGTCAAGCCTTCTATGATAGAAAACACTACTTCTCAGAGAAAGAACAGGAAGAGATAGTGGTTCTTGAACTTGTTGCCCAGGTCAGACGGGAATTACCCGGTCTGGGTGGCCACAAGCTTTATAAATGCCTTTATCAGCCTTTACGAACCAATCAAATAAAGATCGGCCGCGATAAGCTGTTTACCATTCTGCGCAATAACAAATTGCTTATTGACAGGAAACGAAGAAATCCCAAGACAACTCAATCGCATCACTGGTTCCGCAGGTATGCGAACTTAACCAAAGAACTTGCGGTTACACGATCGGAACAACTTTGGGTGGCAGACATCACATACATCTGTATCGGGTATGATTTTAATTATTTATCAATCGTAACCGATGCTTATTCCAAACAGATAATGGGTTATTGTCTTCATCCTTATCTAAGCAATGATAGATGTATTGAAGCTTTAAAAATGGCACTAAATAACCGTTGTACTTCAAACGCGCTTATACATCATTCTGATCGTGGTGTCCAATACTGCAGTTATGATTATGTTGATATTTTACGCGACCATAAAATATCGATCAGTATGACAAATGACAGCGAAGGATATGAAAATCAAATTGCAGAGCGCGTTAATGGAATATTAAAAACGGAGTTTAAACTGCACCAGGTTTTTAGGTCAAGAACGGATGCTTTGCTTGCAGTTAAATCCAGCATCAATGCTTATAACAATTTACGCCCGCATATGAGCTGTGATTTTATGACGCCTGTTGAAGCTCATATTACAAACGAACCTTTAATAAAACGGTGGAAGAACAGCCGAAAGAGATCGGCACAGATCAAACAACAGACTGCTTTCCATCAGAACAAAGAAGTCAATTTATCATTTTAATAAAAACCCTTACTTTGGTATAGTTATCTATTAAAAAACACCCTCCAAAAACTGTAAAGCAAAACCCGTACGATACCAACTGTAAAGCTATAGCAGTATAAGACCGAGTGGTCAGTCCTATTTCAAAAATACAGTTTATGGTTGATGCTAGATATTAAAGCCCGGATGATAATCACAGTAAGCCAGAACTTTTTGAACTATCTCTTTAATACCGTCATAATTATTTGCCTTTTTAAAATATTCTATAGCACCCTTACCAAGGCAACCGTCTATATATTTTTGATCATATGCAGTACTCCAGACAATTTTATCAATCCCATTAAATTCCGGCCTGCTGCAAAGCCAATCAAGAAGTTCAGGGCCATTCATAATTGGCATAAGGTAATCGATTACTATTGTACATGGCAAATCAGCCTCGGCACAATTTTCAAGAAATTCAGTAGCTTCATTGCCATTATTTACAGTACTCAGGTATACTGTGGGTGCAATTTCGAATAATGCCTGCTTAAAAAAAGCCCTGTCTTCACTATCATCATCTACAAGTAAAATTCTTATTATATTCATTATACTAGCTTAAGATTTTTTCGATTATAGTATAAATACACAACACACTCTTTCCTTTCCACCGTTTTAATTTGATTATCAAAGAATATAATAATGAACAGCCGTCTTGGATTATTTTTTGAGCGGCCTACTTATTATTATAAAATTGCTAAAACTGGACGCATAATTATCAACACATTTTACCCTGCTAATAAACCCATTGAAAATTGTTGATTGTTTAAATCATCTTAGATAATGACAATGGGAGCTGTAGCGTTCATACAATAGGTGTTTTAATAAAATTAGATTTATTTAACTAAAAATTAGAGCATCTGTGATTTATGTAAAGCTTTAAAATTATAGTGTAAGGAATATGCTTAGTACATAACAGAAATTACAGTGTATTGAAACACTCAAGCATGCCTGGAAATAATCTCTCTACAAAAAATAAAGCTGTCTCGAAAATTGTTGAAACTTTCGAAGGAAAAGCGAATGAGGAAGGACTTAAAAAATCCAATGGCCATATTATTGTCGAATTAGTTGAATATATCCTTAATTCAATATTTTGCAAAACCATACTGAAAAAAGCAACTGGTCATATAACATTTAGTTCATTTGATACAGACTATGGGGTGAAATATCCACAGACGAAGTATTAACAGAAAGAATATCCTCATTTGCTACATTTATCAAAATAATAGAAGGTAAAGCGAAAATAGTTATTTGTAAAAAGAGTAATACATAACTATGTGGTCAAAGCATTATCATACCTGCCCATACGTCCCATATTGTAAAAGCTGATGGCAGATGTAAGGTGCTTCACACGGTCATAAAAAGTGAGCATGAGCTGAAGCAATACCAACTAAAAATCAACAAGCGATAAAATCGAAATTAAAAATAGTAAAAGCTTTGGCAGTAAGGCCTGCATTAACGCTTAGCTGGGTAGTAACGGTACAAACGATTGATGCAACATAAAATATTCCTATTAAAACTTATGTACGGTTTTTTTAAAAGTGCTTAATGCAGTAACTGGTAAGCCATTTAGATCAAAGCCTTCACAATATGCGAAGGCAATTTTATTATGGGCTTTTGATCACCAGAATCACAACTGCATAAGTTGATAGGCGTTGTCTTTATCACCTCTCATTTCTGAGTGAACCGGTCATTCATAAACTGAATTGACGTAAAACTGGGAGAGGCCGGAAAACTAGAGTGTTTGCATACCATTAAACGACTCGTTTAATGGACGATCATATTGAATACGAAAATCGTGTATTTAAATCTGCTCAAGCATTGATTTTACTTCGGAATGATGGTTGGTGATAAGAAAATGATAGTATGCTTTTCTAAAGTTGATAGTTTTTGTCTATGAGTTAATCAATTAAATAGATAAACATGTTGGTTAATTCATTGATACATTCGCTATTATCTATCTGATAAAACAACAACAATATGCATAACGAACAAAATCAGACAATGGCTCACATCAACCATGACGAAGCCAAGTGCCCGTTTCATGGAGGAGCCTTAAAACAAAGCGCAGGTAGTGGTACGAGAAACCGTGACTGGTGGCCTAATCAATTAAAATTGAACATCCTTCGCCAAAACTCTTCATTATCCAATCCCATGGGTGAGACATTTAATTACGCTGAAGAGTTTAAAAGCCTCGATCTGGCTGCCCTGAAAAAAGACATTATTGATCTTATGACCACATCGCAAGACTGGTGGCCCGCCGACTATGGCCACTATGGTCCATTCTTCATCCGTATGGCCTGGCATAGTGCAGGTACTTACCGCATCTCTGACGGACGTGGTGGTGCAGGTTTTGGTACACAACGTTTTGCACCACTCAACAGCTGGCCCGACAATGCAAATCTCGACAAAGCACGTTTACTCCTCTGGCCAATTAAAAAGAAATACGGAAAGAAAATTTCCTGGGCAGATCTGATGATCCTTGCTGGTAACTGTGCCCTCGAATCTATGGGCTTCAAAACTTTTGGTTTCGCTGGGGGACGTGAGGATGTTTGGGAACCTGCTGAAGACATTTATTGGGGTTCTGAAAAAGAATGGCTGGGAGACGAGCGCTATACCAGCGACCGTGAACTGGAGAATCCGCTTGCCGCTGTTCAGATGGGCCTGATTTACGTGAACCCCGAAGGCCCTAACGGAAACCCTGATCCACTCGCATCTGCCCGCGATATCCGCGAAACTTTTGGCCGTATGGCAATGAATGATGAAGAAACAGTAGCGTTAATCGCCGGTGGTCACACATTCGGTAAAACCCATGGTGCTGCCGATCCTGGCCAATATATTGGTAAAGAACCTGCAGCTGCAGGTATTGCAGAGCAAAGCCTTGGCTGGAACAACACATTTGGTAGCGGACATGGAGAAAACACGATTACCAGTGGCCTTGAAGGCGCCTGGACTACCACACCGACTAAATGGAGCAACAACTATTTTGAAAACATGTTTGGCTTCGAATGGGAGCTGACCAAAAGCCCGGCCGGTGCGCATCAGTGGAAACCGAAGGATGGCGCAGGTTCCGGCACAGTGCCTGATGCACACAACGCTTCAAAACGTCATGCGCCAACGATGCTTACAGCAGACCTCGCGCTAAAAGTAGATCCTGTTTACGAGAAAATTTCAAGACATTTCTTTGAGAACCCTGCTGAGTTTGCAGATGCATTTGCGCGTGCCTGGTTCAAACTCACACACCGCGATATGGGCCCTATTGCCCGTTATCTCGGTACTGAGGTACCTGCCGAAGAGTTGATCTGGCAAGATCCGATCCCTCCCGTTACCCATGAACTCATTGACGATAATGATATCGTTGCGCTTAAGAATAAGATACTGGCTTCAGGACTTTCTGTATCCCAGCTCGTATCAACCGCATGGGCATCAGCTTCTACGTTCCGTGGTTCTGATAAACGCGGTGGTGCAAACGGTGCACGCATTCGTTTGGCTCCACAGAAAGATTGGAAAGTGAATAACCCCGAGCAGTTGGCTAATGTATTGGCTAAGCTTCAGGATATTCAAAAAGAATTCAACAGCACCCAGTCTGGTGATAAGCAAGTTTCAATCGCTGACCTGATCGTATTGGGTGGTTGTGCAGGTGTTGAGAAGGCGGCTCAGCTTGGAGGTCTTTCTGTAAACGTTCCGTTTACACCCGGTAGAGCCGATGCATCGCAGGAACAAACCGATGTTGAATCATTCGCCGTACTAGAGCCGTCAGCGGATGGTTTTCGCAACTACTTCAAACCCAAACACACTGTCACAGCTGAGGAATTGTTGCTGGATAAGGCACAACTGTTAACATTGACCGCTCCTGAGATGACCGTTCTTGTTGGTGGTATGCGTGTATTGAATACAAATTTTGATCAGTCTCAGCAGGGTGTATTCACCAAGCGTCCCGAATCGCTTACCAATGACTTTTTTGTTAACCTTATTGATTTTGGTGTTACGTGGAACGCTACTTCAGACGCCCAGGATGTTTTTGAGGCACGTGATCGTAAGACCGGCCAGATCAAATGTACCGGAACTCGTGTAGATCTCATCTTTGGTTCTAACTCTGAACTTCGGGCCCTAGCTGAGGTATATGCTTGTGAAGATTCACAGGAAAAGTTTGTACACGACTTTGTTACAGCGTGGACCAAGGTGATGAACCTTGACCGTTTTGACCTGGCTTGAGTTAATGGTATTATTATATGCTAGTATAAGGCGGTCTGTTAGCGGGCCGCCTTTTTACATTTATGGATACAATAAAAGTGTCAAGATATAAGGGGACATTTACTTGGATCATACAATTAAAGACGGAGGAATACAAAATTATTATGCATTCGGATGTTTAGGTAATAAGCAATATTGGGGAATTTCTCCCAATTCAGAAATATTCATACCCTCTAAATTGTATTATCGTGGATTAGAATAAAGACAAGGGGAAAATCTTGGAGAATTTTCAAGTCGGGAAGTAAAAAAACAAAAAATATTTAAAAAAGAATTCTTAAGTATTTTAGAAAAGAACTGAATATACAACATATCATAAGGCATTCGAATTTAAAATAGAACCAGCGACTTATTGTAAAGTGATAAAAAGGGTTACTTCCAAACAAGCAGGAGATCGAAGCCTCCGCAATTTTACGGGCCTTTTTGTTGTTGGCAATGCGACCATAAGTGTTCAGGCAACCAACAACCGCAGTTGAACAATATCCATGTGTACCAGTGTAACGACCATAGGGTATACCTTCTCAAAAATCTGTTATTTGTAAATACGTGCGCGATATCCTGTTAGGTAAGCAGTCTTAGAAATATTTGTAGTGACTTTATAAAGACAACCAACGTTACTGCTGTACTTACTGTGATCAAATAGACAGGTATTGAGACTAGATGTAACAGATACGAAACTTGCAAAGCAAAATTTTGCGACGCCAGCGACAGGAAAATGGCAAATCATAATATCCCTTTGTGTGAGGTTACTTTCCATGAAATTATAATGGGAAAAATTGCAAAAAATGGAAATGTTACCAGGGTTGGATACCATTTTGCAAACCCTACACTGTAATAACCCCGATGAAAGAAATTAAAGAAGAATATTATCCATCATACCAACGCTATAATAATGGAAAACGAGTTAATTATCCTTAGGAATTTAAAACTATTGTTGTTCATTCAATGGGTTTAATGGATATGTTTTGTAAAACAGTTTTAACAGATATCATTTAAATATTTATATATTTTGAAACAATTTTCTATACGATCCTCATACTTACCTGTTCAATACTAATAACAGAATCCGAATATGAAAATCGCTAAAATAGCACTGTAACTTCCCGCAACAAGGGTAGCGAAATATTCCTAGAAATCGGGTGGGGTGTCGGTCAGGCAACAAACAACGGCGCGAGTTGATGCATGTTATTCCCTTAATTTCTCTCCTTCTGTTTTTTTAGGATGTAAGGTGGTATTTCTATTCAGGTGCAACTGTATTTGTTTTTCAGGAGATGAATTTTTCGGTGCTTTTCCAAAACGCAATTTCAACGCCCGTATTCCTGTTTTTATCTCACTCCAGATATGTGATGGCTGTTTAAAACCATAGGCTCTGTATTTAGCAGATGGCACTTTCCCCTTTTCTGTTACAAATTTTTCAAAATTAATTACCCATTTATTAAATAGTTCCATGTATGCTGTTTCATTCACTAAATCCTCACTTTGGTTCTGGCTATATTTTTTCTCAATTCCACTGTCGGCATATTGCCACAAATTTTCCGGTACCTCAATACCTCCATACCGGCATTGCCATACCAACGGCGCATAAGCCTGCCGCATATCTTTAAACGGTTCTGCGGCACCATCAAAATAATTTTTATGTTTTAGGATTTTCGGAAGATTATTTTCATCCATCTCATCTCCACCTCCGTCACCATAACAAAAAAATCCAGCTGTTCTTCCCTCAAGGTGATTTATACTAAGCTCTTTCCAAAGTTCAGTATGCTCCAATGCCATTGCCATTTCGGGATCCTTGTGCCGGATGAGCCTTTCATCTGGGTTTCCTCCGTTCATACATACCATTCTGTCGAACATCAATTTTAAATTACTTGTTGGTGCATACCAGTTTACAGGACCAATAATAGCCCATGCATCTGCCATATCCAGTCTGGCATACATGTTGGCATTCCACATGAAGTCTGGTTCTGCATAACTATTTTTTTTATAACAATTACATGGCCACACACATAACGCCATCGAGGTTGAAACACAGGCATTACAGCTTTGAATATGCGCACGGCCATATGCATTACTAAGATCCTCATAATCAATTTCCCATTGCTGTGGCAACATATCAGCCATCTTCAGCATCAGCATTCTTGCCTTACTATCCACACCCGGGCAATTATATTGTTTCCTGCCGGAGCCGGCAATAATCAACACCCTGAATGGGCGCTCATGTAAGGGTAATTTAGCATTTTTATCTTTTGGTTTCATAACTTCAGGTTAATGATATAAATAATGTGTATTCCATTTTTTAAAATTATATGATATAACTATTCAATCTTATATAGCATGCTACATATATGGGAAGCCATTAAAAATTATTACACAACTGTTGGAAATAAATATAATGTTAATCCGGTTATTTTCCTGGGTATTCATATTGTGGCTACCCCTTTGTTTCTGTTATCCGTTGCCTGGCTGATAAAAAATTACCGACAAAAAAAAGAGTTGGCGTTACCGGCAATATTATCTGTCTTTATTTTTAATGCGGCCAATATTTACCTGGTTATCATTGGAAAAAATATTCCCTGGTGGATATTTACTTTTCTTGTTATTACAACAATTATGAGTGGCTATTTTAGTTTTTTAAAAGCCAGAAGGAAAATGAAAAAATAATGACGATCTTGAAATTACGTAATTTAAGGATGTTTTAAAAAAATGAAAGTCATCTTCCCGGTCAGAAACGATTGCCATTTTTAAAGACCGTTATTCACAATACCTATGCGGGAGCGGTGGTTGAGCAATCTGCATTACCCATAATTATTTTCTTTCCAAATTAAGCGTTACCAGACAAGCATACCCATTTTAAAAAGGATAAAGATTATTATCTTATCTTCAATTATACGCAAGGGGTGCCTTTCGGAATGGTAATGGTTAGCATAACCCTACTTCCGGTGAAAACAGGCTGAGATTATACCCATTGAAAGAGGCTTACACATCTCTTTCATATACCTGATCCGGATAATGCCGGCGTAGGGAGGATATTATTTTTTGTTTGACCTGCTATTGCCCACACCTGTTTGCGTAAACATTATTCATGTAAAAAATAATTGGCATGGCTTTATCGGAAAGCTGGCAGGTGTTGCTGCAGCAGATTAAAGAAACCAATGCAATCCAATGGCTCGCTGTTGGCCTGGGTATTGCAGAAGTATGGCTGGCAAAATCAAATAAGATATGGTTATATCCTACAGGCATTGCAGCAACACTTATCTCCATCTATATACTAACCATAGCCGGCTTGTATGCCGAATGCCTGCTGAATAGTTATTATGTAATCATGAGCATATATGGCTGGTGGTATTGGGTTAAAAAGAAAAACCTTCCGTCTGTTAAGGTGAGTTATTGCAGTCGTGAAGAATGGCTGATCGTTTTATCCATTGTATTCATTGGCTTTCTGCTTTTATTCCTGTCGCTTAGGTATTTTACCAATTCCACAGTTCCTGTATGGGACGCATGGGTAAGCGCAACAGCCTGGGCAGGAATGTGGCTGCTAGCCAAACGGAAGATTGAAAACTGGATATTGTTGAATATCTCCAATCTTTTCGCTATCCCGCTCTTATTCTATAAACAATTACCACTTTTTGCCGCACTTACCTTGTTTCTGTTCATTGTTGCTATTATGGGTTATTATGAATGGAAACAAATCATCAGGAAAGAAAAAAAATTTTTATCATGAAAGTTATACGCCATCCTTCAGAATATATTGCTTCGAATTTGGTTCAACGTATACGCAACCACGCCGCTGAAGCAGAGTTGCTGAAAAAATTACATCCTGCTCAACTATCGCTGATCCATGAACAAAAATGGTTTCAGTTATTTGTTCCCGAAACCTGCCAGGGCCTTGGATTATCGCTCCCCGATGCTCTACGGTTAGAAGAAAGCCTTGCCTGGACTGATGGATCTCTCGGCTGGACCGTAACGCTTTGTGCAGGTGCTGGCTGGTTCGTTGGTTTTCTTACGCCTGAAGTAGCCAGTACTGTTTTTAATCATCCAATGGTTTGCATTGCAGGTAGCGGTAAATCTTCGGGCGTTGCAGAAAAAAAAAATGGCGGATATAAGATTACCGGTCACTGGCCGCATGCAACAGGCGCGGCCCACGCAACTGCTTTTACTGCCAACTGCACAATAGAAGAAAATGGTATTCCGTTAAAAAAAGAAGATGGAATCCCGGACATCCGGTCCTTCCTATTCCTGAAAAATGAAGTAACCATTCATCACCACTGGAACAGTATCGGGATGAAAGCTACCGGAAGTTTTGGTTTTGAAGTAATCGAATTATGGGTACCCGAAAACAGGGTTTTCCAGATCAATAGTGAAGAAGCTTATTTGCAAAGTCCAATTTATCAATATCCCTTCATGTCGTTTGCAGAGTTAACACTTGCTATTAATAGTTCGGGGATGGCTATCCGTTTTCTAGATCTCTGCCAGATCCTATCAGCACAAACCGTTAACCCTGTACTGCAATCCTGCCTGAAAACTTCGCTGAAGCAACTGGCAGAATGCAGGGATCAATTTTATCAGATCACAGAAAACTCCTGGGAATATTGTCTGAAGAAGGAACCTGTTTCTACAGAATTAATGACCCGTATCAGTGTTAGCAGTAAAAAGCTGGCAATTACCGCCAGGCGTGTAGTAGACGAATTATATCCTTATTGTGGTATGCTGGCGGCAGATCCGGAAACAGAAATTAACCGGGTTTGGCGTAACCTGCATACCGCCAGTCAGCATAGCCTTTTTAATCGCAATTGATAGATATTTTTAAGCTTGTTGCCTTATAGGCATATTTTTATAATATGTATAATTTACTATGATTTCAAGACATACGGGTTACTTTTTACCAAAAAAGGTATTAAGCATAGAAATAAAAGCCTAAAATGATACAAAAAACTTACTTCAAGACCAAAGATTATTGTAAAGTAAAATTTTCTTTTTCCGTGCATAATGCCGAAACAGTTGAAATACTAGGTTTGAATAGTGACTGGGAAAATTCAGTAGTAATGAGTAAAAAGAAAGACGGCAGTTTTTCGGCCGATGTTTCCTTACCTAAGGATTCTCAGCATGAATTCAAATACCGTGTTAATGCAACAGAATGGATCAACGATCCCGCGGCAGACAGTGAGAGTCCGAATGTGTATGGTGGCAGCAATAGTGTGATTAATTTATAGGACTGGGTTATAGAGGGTTAAAAAGGGTAAAAATAGATAAAGGGTTTAAAGTAGTTAGAAATGAAAGTATCCTTTTAACTACTTTAAACCCATTAACCTTTCTATTCCTCAACCTTCTTCCATTAAAAAAAACATGGTATCCCCTTCCTGTTTTCTTTTTTGAAGAAATAAATAAAACTTAGTTCACTGCTTCCGCTAAATCCTTTTGCAAGGGTAAGGTCTGAGCTGGTAACGTCGTAACTTAATCCCAATTGGTAATTGGATGAACGTAAGCCGATGTATGGATAGCATGCATCTTTTACCCGCAGCCATATGCCCAGGTATAAATTCAAATCGGTTTCACCAATCCCCAATCCATAGGCAGCACCAAAAACTACTTCATTCGCACCTGCCTGTTGCATGAGATGGCTACTGACAAAGAAATAATTCCTGTCGCCCGAATTCAGGTTGGCACTTGCGTGCACCCCATAGCGTCTTTGTAATGAAGTATTATTCCCGCTGAAAAAAGAAAGTCTGGGGCGCAGTATATGATATATGCTTGCACCCATGGTAAACAGGTTACCATTTTCATCGCCGTAGTTATATATGATACCCGCATTCACATCTGCGTATGAAACAGATTGGTTATTGATTGTTTCCCCACTTGGTATATTCAGGTTAAATCCGCCGTTAGTATATTGGTTGCTGAATGAGATCCGGTTGAAATCAACACTGTTACGTGCATAACCTGCCTGAATACCGATACCGATACTTTGGTTGCCTTCTGCATCCAATCCCTTATGAAATGCGGTTGATAAAGAAATGTAATTGTTCTTAAATATTCCACCTGAAGATTGATCGTATAAGGCCAACACACCCAGGCCCCATCTGTCATTACTACCAATCTTATTTCTTAAAATTTTACTGTCGTAAGATACCGTGGCTGTTGTATAAGGCTCACCAATATTTGCCCATTGGTTCCTGATAGTAAAAGCAAGCCGTTGGGTACCATCAAAATAGCCGGTTAATGCGGGATTAAACGTTAATGGAGAACTGAAGTATTGTGAGAAATGCGGATCCTGTGCATTAGCCGGTTGTTGAAACTGGCAAATACAGCAGAGGTAAAAGATGATATGGATAAACTTTCTCCGCATAAATAATTTTAGGTTAGTTAACCTCTGGCATTTATCGTTCATGTCGCGTTAGCGTCCCGACCGATACTCACCTGATCAACAAAACACTCCCGCTTCTCCTAATAATATTTCCATATACATCCACTGCTTCGGCAATCCATGCATAGCTACCGGCAGGTTGATCAATCCCATTAAATTTTCCGTTCCACCCATTTGCCGGGATGGCATCATTTACCTGAAATACCAGGTTACCCCAGCGGTTAAATACTTTAAAATAGTTAAGCACTTTTATTCCTTCCATTATAGGATATAATCTGTCGTTCTGCCGATCGCCATTGGGTGTAAAGCCTTGTGGCACATAGATTTCACTGCCCTGGATTATTTTTACCAATACAGTATCGGTAGTAACACAACCTTCTGCTGATGTAATATCGACCGTATAGGTTTGTTCTGCTGTAAGGGTTACCATGGGCGATTGTATTGTAAAACTGTTCAGATTATTGGATGGTTTCCACAAGTATTTTGCACCGAATGGTCTGGCTGTAATAACTGCGGGTTGATTGGCTATTGCATTTACAGCAGCATACCGTATGCCCTGTATCGGTGATTCGATAAAATAGGCAAGTATTAGTTTGTCTGTTAAGTTGGGACAGGAAATATTATTAGCCCTAAGTGTTATCTGATACATACCTTCTGCAGGGTATATATGTGATGGGGAGAAAAGAGTTGAATTGGTTCCATCACCAAAATCCCATTGCCAGGAAATGTTTCCGGAATTGGCATAGGATGAGCGGTTAATAAAAAGAACCGGGTTGCTTAAACATTGCTTATCGGGGATAAATTCCAGCAAAGGTTTTATAAACAATACCAGTTGTGTTGTATTTATTGCTGTATCTGCACAGCCTTCTTTCGAAATAAATCGTACACCATAGTTACCCGCTATTACTGCTGCATAATTTACCCCGGCAGCATCCACAATATTTTTTTGATTAACATACCATTGATAACTATCAGCATTGGAAATAACTGTAAGTATAGTCGGGATCCTCTCACAGATATAATTTTGTGTAAGCGTTTGAATAGTTCCCGTTGGAAGAGGATTGATAGTTACCAGAACCGGTTGTATCGCCCCACACCCAGTTGCAGGTATGGCTCCTTTAATGAAATATAACCCGCCTATACTTACAGTATTAACATTTGTAAGCGCAGTAGTAGCCGATACATTTATCCATTGGGTAAACACTATGCCTGCTGTACTTCCTTCCGTAATATTTCCTGAGGTAAGGTCAACTGTTCCGGGCGAACAGATAGCTGCAGGATTTGTAATAATAACCGTAGGCAATGGATTAATTGTTGCAGTAACCGGTTGTATAACCGAACAGCGGGTTGTGAGATTTGTTCCTTTAATATAATAGGTTCCTGTAATGGTTACCGTAGCCGAATTTGTTACGGGAGTGGTTGCCAATGCATTTGTCCATTGTGTGTATGATAATCCGTTGGTACTTCCTGTTGTAAGGTTGACTGCTGTGAGATCAATCGTTCCCGGAAAACATACGACTGCGGGATTGGTAAGAGTTAGGGTTGGCAGTGGGTTTACTGTTACACCTGTTCCCGAACCGGCTGAGTTATTTACGCATCCACTACCATTGCTTACAGATACTGTATAAATACCACTCGTTGTAACAGTATAGGTTTGATTGGTCTGTCCGGCAATTAATACCCCATTTTTATACCATTGGTTACCTGTTCCCAAACTACTTTGTATACTAACAATTCCACCATCACAAAATGTGGTGGGTCCCGATGCAGTAATGGTGGGTATAGCTGGAACGGCCAACACATTCATAGAAGCAATAGCTGATTTGATACAGCCATTACCATTTGTAACGGTATAATTGATTGTTGCAGAACCAGGCCCAACAGCCGTTAGCAGGCCAACTGCATTAATGATTACAACAGAATTATTACTGCTGCTCCATACGCCACCTGCTGTTGCGTTGCTTAGTGTAGTTGAATTATTTGCGCACACGTTAGTTGCACCGGTTATGGGGGACACTATGGGTTGTGGGTTGATATTTACTGTAACCGGTTGTGTAATACTACAGCCTGTTGCGGGTATCATTCCTTTAATATAATAGGTCCCTGCAGCTGTTATAGCATTTGCATTTGGTAAGGGAGTAGTTGCCAATGCATTTATCCATTGCGTATAGGATAATCCCGCCGTACTTGCAGCTGATGTTATCGTTGCTAACGTAAGATCAATAGTTAAGTTTGAGCATACCGGCGATGGATTTGTAACAACTACTGTGGGCAATGGATTGATCGTTGCCGTGATAGGTTTAATAACATTACAGCCAGTTGATGGATCTGTTCCTTTAATATAATAGGTTCCTGTAGCTGTTATAGCATTTGCATTTATTAGAGGAGTAGTTGCTAATGCATTTATCCATTGCGTATAGGATAATCCCGCCGTACTTGCAGCTGATGTTATCGTTGCTAACGTAAGATCAATAGTTAAGGGTGAACATACCGGCGATGGATTTGCAACAACTACGGTGGGCAATGGATTGATCGTTGCCGTGACAGGTTTAATAACATTACAGCCAGTTGATGGATTTGTTCCTTTAATATAATAGGTTCCTGTAACTGTTATAGCATTTGCATTTGTTAAGAGAGTTGTTGCTAATGCATTTACCCATTGCGTACAGGATAATCCCGCCGTACTTGCAGCTGATGTTATCGTTGCTAACGTAAGATCCATAGTTAAGGGTGAACATACCGGCGATGGATTTGCAACAACTACGGTGGGCAATGGATTAATTGTTGCCGTGACAGGTTTAATAACATTACAGCCAGTTAATGGATTTGTTCCCTTAATATAATAGGTTCCTGTAGCTGTTACAGCATTTGCATTTGTTAAGGGAGTAGTTGCCAATGCATTTATCCATTGCGTATAAGATAATCCTGCCGTACTACCGGCGGATGTAATCGTAGCAGATGTAAGGTCAATCGTTAAGGGTGTACATATTGCAGTAGGTGGGGTAACTACTACTATTGGTACAGGGTTAATTTGAACTGATGAGGCATTAGATACTGTACAACCTGTTGACAAAATCGTTGCTATTAGTGTACCACTATACACACTGGGCGTTGCCGATGTTGGAACTGCAACAGTGATACTATTAGGCGTTGCGGGAAGTAACTGGCCTACAACATCCTTAAAGCCTTCGATCGCTGCAGAAGTATTCCATATAATTGTATATTGATCAGGCAAGTTTGTTGTTGTATAATTAACAGGAAAAGATACTGTGCCCTGGCAAACAATTGGAAGCGGTGGAACCACAGGATTAAATTGAGGATTTGTAACAGTTCCAACTATAGAAACTTTTATAGTATCACTATATGCAAACAAAAGTCCATTTGTAATAACCCTCCTATAAAAAGTGGTGGTCAAAACGGATCCTTCAGCGTAAGTCTGAGAGCTAGCCCCGGCAATGATAACCAGGCCTATTGTAAAATTGATATCACCCGCTTTTTCCCATGAAATAGTCCCACCAGTTGCATCTCTGATAGAAGTAAAGGCTGATGGTGTAGAGCCGGATGTGATACATTGGCTTCCTGCAATAACACCTCTCGAAAGTTGTGAATCTGCCAATAATGGAGAAAGCAGAACAAGTATGATCAATAAAAATCCAGATAACGTTTTTCCTTCAGATATATGCCTGCTTACACCCTGCATATATAGGTGCGAAAAAACAGCTGTCATTATAGACCCTTTACTGTTCATTCGGGAATATGTGGGATATGAATATAAATATGTTTTTTTTTCACTCCCTTCAATATTAATTATTCGTAATTCGTTCAATTATTAAATACGTAATTTAACCGGTAGTCGTTTACCTATATCATAAATAAGGGCATAATTTCTAAATGATATGCTGCTTTCTATACAGGTTCCAGGTGGTTACTTATAGATAATCTTCTCAAAATGGGTTACCTATTATGTGCTTTTGTATACCATTATACAGCGATTTAGCTGTTTTTAAATTTTATCATTTGTTTAATTTTCTTATTTTCGCTCCTCAAGGCCGTTACACCCATAGTTACGGCAGCACCTTATTACCAATTTACCGCCGATGAACAGCTAAACAGGGCTTAGACCATCTAAGTGTTTAGACCCACATACTTTCTGTAATTGCACAACGGATTTATCCCTTGCGTACTTTTCTATTTAATTATTTCAATCCTCATACATGACAACTTATACAAGCGATAAGGGCAAGAGATCTGTCTGGTCCTATCTTAAAGAATCCTTAAACAGCGAGCACCAGGATTTTACAACAGGCAGTATCCGTAAAGCTATTTTTTTACTTGCCGTTCCCATGATTTTAGAAATGTGCATGGAATCTGTATTTGCCGTAGTAGATATTTTTTTCGTTGGCAAACTGGGGCTAAGGGCTGCAGCTACCGTAGGACTTACCGAATCTTTTTTAACCATTGTTTATTCTGTAGCCATCGGTTTAAGTATGGCCGCAACAGCCATGGTGGCCAGACGCGTAGGCGAAAGAAATTACAATGGTGCTGCGAAAGCCGGGGCACAAGCAGCTATTCTTTCTTTTGCCGTTATCGTTGCTATCAGTTGCATCGGTTTCTTTTTTTCCGAAAAAGTACTAGGCCTGATGGGTGGCGATGCGCAGGTAGTTGCCATGGGTTCTGTCTATACACGTATTATGTTAACCGGCAACGGAGTAATCATGTTGCTGTTTTTAATCAACGGTATTTTTCGCGGGGCGGGTGATGCGGCTATTGCCATGCGCAGTTTGTGGCTAGCCAATATTTTAAATATTATTCTTTGTCCCATATTAATTCACTTCTATGGATTACCCGGCGCAGCTATGGCTACCACTACCGGACGGGGTATTGGCGTGTGTTACCAGGTGTATCATTTATTCAAGGGCAAAGGGATTATTAAAATTTACCTGCGGCATTTTATCCCGGATATGGCTGTATTGAAATCAATTTTCAACATCGCCTCAACGGCTACTTTACAATTTTTAATAGGCTCCGCTAGCTGGATTGCCATGGCACGCATTATTGCAGGTTTTGGCAGCGATGCCATTGCGGGCTATACCATTGCCATACGTCTGCTTATCTTTTTTATCATGCCGGCATGGGGACTGAGTAATGCCGCCGCTACCCTGGTTGGTCAAAACCTGGGCGCCAAACAACCCGAACGTGCAGAAGAATCTGTATGGAAAACTGCCCGTTACAATGCCATCTTCATGGCTTTTGTTTCTCTGTTGTTTGTTACCTGTGCTGAATTTTTTGTAGGCTTGATCAATTCAGACCCTGCTGTTGTAAAAACAGCGGTAAGTGCTTTACGCATTGTTAGCCTAGGTTATGTTTTTTATGGTGTGGGCATGGTAATGGTCAATGCCTTTAACGGGGCAGGCGATAGCAAAACCCCAACATGGATCAACCTATTTTGGTTTTGGGTTTTTCAGATACCGCTGGCTTATCTGTTGGCCATTGTGTTACATATAGGGTCTACCGGGGTATTTATTGCCATTGTTACCACAGAAACCTGCATCACCATTACCAGTGTGATTCTGTTCAAACGTGGAAAATGGAAGCTGATTAAAATATAAACAGGTTACGAATTGACGGATAATTTTCCCCGTCAATTCGTAACCCTTCTATGCAGTCATTATCATCGCCTGTTCGTGTTTTTTTTATATTTACTTCAATTTTAGTACTATGCCCATTCTTCCCAAGCCAAATTATAAGCCTTCCTCCTGGCAGTTTAACGGGCATATACAAACCATCTATCCCAGCATCTTACGGAAAATTGTTTTTTCATACCAACACAGGGAGCGATTGGAATTACCCGATGGAGATTTTGTGGATCTCGACTGGACAATCGCTTCACCTGAAAGAAAAAAGTTAGTGATCATCACCCACGGGCTGGAAGGCGACTCGCACCGCCATTATGTACTGGGTATGGCCCGGCTGTTTACCCTGAACGGTTATGATGCTTTGGGTTGGAATTGCAGAAGTTGTAGCGGTGAACTGAACAGGTTATTGCGCTTTTATCATCATGGAGATGCTGGCGACCTTCGTTTGGTAATTGATCATGCCATTAAAAAACATGCATATGACGAAATTATCCTTATCGGATATAGTATGGGTGGCAGTTTAACCTTACGTGTGGTTGGCGAATACCCCGATACAGTTCCTTCGCAAATAAAAAAAGCCATTGCATTTTCAGTGCCATGCGATTTGCTTGCAGGTGTAAAAGCTTTATCATTACCCGGAAATAAAATATATGCTACCCGTTTTCTTAAAAAATTAGGTGCCAAAATAAAACAGAAAGAAAAATTATTCCCAGGGCAGATCAGTTATGAAGGGTACGAAAAGATCACCCATTTTACCGATTTTGATAACCGTTATACTGCGCCGTTGCATGGCTTTACCGATGCCTATGATTTTTATGCCCGTGCCAGTGTAAAGCCTTTATTAAAAAATATCCGTGTTCCTTCTTTATTAGTTCAGGCAATTAATGATCCCTTTTTACTGGAGGATTGCATGGGCTATGATGAAGCTGCCGCCAATAACCACTTATTTTTAGAGACACCAGACCAGGGTGGCCATTGTGGTTTTATGCTTCCGGGTAATGCGTTTTCCTGGGCAGAGTTGCGGGCGCTGGAGTTTGCCTTCGGTCGGGACGCTAAAGCGACCTGAACGCTATGCACTATACATTTATAAATTCTCATCAGTATTCCCAAGTGTCTTTTTACCTGTGTTTTTTATCAATTATTTTTAGTGCCATTCCAATTCCCTTATCCCCAGACCACGGAACTACCAGATATTTTCTACCTATCTTTATTTAATACACCATAGCTATCTTTATACAAAGTGGAAGTATCGTACCCTGTTAGTGACAGCAATAACAATTTATTACTATTTAAATAAGTATGCTTACCAATATATTCCTGAAAAGATGAATTTTGCCAATCTGTCAGTTGGTATACGATATATGCTTTCAAAGGATTTTGATGAATGTAGAGCATGCAGGTGGTGAGATTAGTTGTGCAATTGTTCAGGCCGTTTTGAGCATCCCGACCAGTAGTTATGCATTTTGCATTTGTTTTTTGTTGAAACAACGATCCGGTTCTACCATTCTGTTTATTAATTGCGGCGAATAGCTGCTCAGGAGCACCCCTAAACGATATGGCAACTCCTGCATCGGTTTACCGCCAAAAGAAGGTCGTTCAAAGCAAGTTTTTTCTATAGCATAAACCACTAAAAGAAAAATGATTTGGCATTAGGCACCAACATAGTAGTTCGCAAACCGGAGAAAGCTGGCTTTTTATTTTCTCCGGAAAGAACCGGTAATTCCTATTACTGAAAAAGACAGGTTGCTATAATTCCCCCTATCGTATATGAGATATATATTTCCGGATATAAAATGCATAAAGTATGTTTTTGATTCCGGTCGGGATGCTAACGCGGCCTGAACAGTATGATGGATCCTAATTATTTATGAAGCTCTATGTAAATTTTGAGCTTTGGTGTTATCGTTCAGGTCGCTTTAGCGCCCCGACCGCTAACGTGACAGGTGTGCTACCATCATCCTAATCTCACCATAATTAATCTCTTCGGGAAGATTATCCTTTAATAATTTCAGGCTAAGCCTGCCGTATTTAGTTACCGCCGGCTTTATTAATTCCTGTTTATCATATGGCACAAAATCGTTTATATCCAGTTCACCTGTGGTGATGTAATAACTTAAATGTGTTTCAACCGTTGTAACAGCCAATTGTCTTTCTGCAGCAATGTCTGCAATGGATCTATCCTGGTTATATAATTCTAAACTGATACGTTTGGTATCTGAGGCCCTTTCGCGGGTCGCACTTACTTTCTTTGTTTTTTTGGGTTGCTTTAATTCTATTTTTGAAACAAGATTATTCGCATTACAAAAATCCTGCACCAGTTCTAAAAACGGGGCGCCATATTTTTCAATTTTAAATGCGCCGAAACCAGATATTAGTGGCAGCTCGTTTTTAGTAAGTGGCAGGTAAGTTGACAGATCCAGCAAACTACTATCACTTAAAATAAGATAGGCAGGTACATTCTCTTCATGTGCTATCTGGTTACGCAGTTTTTTTAACTCCTCAAACAGCTCCTTTTCATACGCATGCTGCTGGTATATGACAGGTTCTTTGGTTATCGTTATCTGCACCGGTGCCGATAGGAACACTTTCTCATTTTTAAATAATACCTTATTGCTTTTATCTGTCAACTGGAGCACCGGGTACTCACCTTTGCTTTGTTTCAGGTAATGGTAATGCAATAATTCACGGGTATAATGCATCCATTCTTCTTTGGGTTTGTCTTTACCTATTCCGAATACAGATAGTTTTTTATGTTCTTCACGAATTTTTTCGCTGTTGCTGCCTTTTAAAATATCCACTACGTACCGCATACCAAAGCTTTGTTTTATGCGCGATATCGTACTTAGTATTTTTTGTGCTACGATAGTACTATCCTGTAATTCGGGTTTATTCAGGCAGGTATCACAGCCACCACAATAGTCAGAGGCCTGCTCACCAAAATAATTCAGCAGGTATTTCCTCCGGCAGGATTTAGTTACGCAGAGTTGCACCATCTGGTCTAACTTCTCTAATAAAATCTTCGTTTGTTCGGGGTTATTTTCAACCTGGGCAAAACCGCGGAGTTTCATCACATCGCCCGCACCAAAAAACAAAACAGCTTCGCTATGCAAACCATCACGGCCGGCCCGGCCTGTTTCCTGGTAATAGCCTTCTATATTTTTAGGCAGATCGGCATGCACCACAAAGCGCACATTGCTTTTATTAATGCCCATGCCAAAAGCAATCGTAGCAACCATGATCCTGATATCATCTTTCAAAAAAAGGTCCTGTCTTTCATCCCGTGTATTTTTTTCCAGCCCTGCATGGTAAGCCGCTGCATTAAAACCATCTGCCCGCAGGTCTTCTGCTAATTTTTCAGTGGCAGCCCGGCTCAGACAATAAATAATACCACTGTCGTCTTTGTGTTCTTTCAGGTAGTCTACCAGTGCATCATAATATCCCCTTTTAGGTTTGATGTAATAGTAAATATTAGGACGGTTAAAACTGTTTTCAAAAACACGATAGTCTACAATATGCAATTGCTGAATGATATCATTTTTTGTTAAGGAATCTGCCGTTGCCGTTAACGCAATAATGGGAATGGTTGGGAACACTTCTTTGAGTTGGCTGAGCACCCTGTACTCCGGCCTGAAATCATGACCCCATTGGCTGATGCAATGCGCTTCATCAATAGCAAATAAGCAAACATTGATTTCCTGTAAGAAACGGAGAAATTGTATTTCGCCACCCACCAGCCTTTCCGGTGCCACATACAACAGTTTCAATTCATTCCTGCGCAATTGCTGCATGATGGCTGATTGTTCGCCGCTACTTTGTGAGCTGTTGAGAAAAGCCGCTTTCACACCACTCAATACCAATGCATCTACCTGATCCTTCATCAAAGCTATCAACGGGCTTACCACAATGGTTACCCCCGGCAAACACAAAGCGGGTACCTGATAACAAAGGCTTTTTCCGCCACCGGTGGGCATTAGCACCACTGCGTCTTTACCTTGCAACAAATGCGTTATGATCTCTTCCTGGTTGTGCCTGAAATCTCTGTAGCCAAAAACAGATTCCAATATTTGATGTGGCGCCGCTATGGTGGTCATGTAAGTAGGCCGTTGTCTTTATTAAATAATGTTGCAAGATAAGATGCTGCGGGCTGTCTTTGGAATAGGTATTTATACGTATGAATTAAAAAATTCACGGTAGGGAATTATAAAGCCGCAGTTTGGCAGATTTTTTAATAGTCTGTAAACTGCGGCTATTTTTTTTATCACATAATCCTATAACTCCCTCACCCAGATATTCCTGTAGCTCATAGGCTGGCCACCGTCAAGGCCATGATCCTGCAATACCAATGGTTCTCTATCACTATGGGCTGCATATTTAGGTATACCAATCCATTCTGTATGACCTTTAATAGCAACATTATTTTGTACCAATATGCCATTATGTATAACTGTGATCCTTGCCGACGATTGTACTTTTCCATCGGAAAAAAATACAGGGGCGGTAAAGATTACATCATAGCTCTGCCATTCACCGGGTTTTTTAGAGGCATTTACCAGCGGAATATATTGTTTGTAAATACTTCCTGCCTGTCCGTTTACGTAAGTTGGATTATTGTATGAATCCAGTACCTGCAATTCGTACTGGCCCATAAAAAATATGCCGCTATTACCACGTGTCTGGCTGGCACCGGCGATTACAGAAGGCTCACGCCATTCTATATGTAACTGGCAATTGCCAAAACCTTGCTTGGTGGCAATATTACCTGAACCTTTTACAACTGTGAGTGCACCATCTTTATCTATTTTCCATCCGACCTTACCACCCTTTTCTTTGTCCCACTTGGCGACATCTTTTCCATTGTACAGAACGATTGCATCCGAAGGTGCATCGCTATTGGTTTTGCCTGGTGTTACCATTTTGGGAACCGGCTCCCAGAATTCTGTTTTAGCAGCTTCTTTAAAAAGGCTATCCTGGCTTACTTTATTTTGGGCATTTGTTGTAACCACAAATGCGATGGCTGCTGATAATACAATACTCTTTTTCATATAATTTATTTTACCCGCCCACCTTCACTGAAAGGGAGGAAGAAATGATACATTAGACTTTAGGTAACTGGTATCCGTTATGGTATTCCTTTACCAGGTATTTTTTATTGATGGCTTCATCTGCAAACATCTGGTCTTTGGCATTCCATAATAATTTCTTGCCGCTACGATAGGCAATATTGCCCATTTGTGAGAAGCAGGCAATGTCCGAACCTGCCTGGATAGGACAATGCAGGTCTTTCAGGTTGCGTGATTTAACTACATTAACAAAATTTACCCAGTGCTTATCCAGTCCGTTATCAGATGATTTCTGGAAAGGCATAATCACTTTATCTGCATTTTTCTTTTCTTCCAATACTTCCCATCCGTTCCTGTTTAATACCAGCGTGCCATTGTTTCCGATGAAAGCAATGCCATGATCTTTTCCATAGTTACCATTGCCAATACCCACTGCATGGTCCCAGATAATATTAAAGCCTTCAAATTCATACATAGCCATTAAGGTATCAGGTGTTTCATCTGCAGAATCAGGTTTAGCAAATTTTCCGCCTACCGTTACAACGGATTTGGGATTAGCCACTTTCATACCTATTAAAGCATAATCCAATAAATGTACGCCCCAATCTGTCATCAAACCACCCGCATAATCCCAGAACCAACGGAAAGTGAAATGAAAACGATTGGGATTAAACGTGCGGGTAGGTGCGGGGCCCAACCACTTAGTATAATCTACACCCGCGGGAACGGGGCCATCGGGTTTTACTTCGAGTGGTTGCTTCCAGTCGAGATAACACCAGACTTTTACGGTGCGGATATTTCCGAGTTTGCCGCTATGCACATAGTCGATTGCATCTGTAAAATGCTGCTGGCTCCTTTGCCATTGGCCCGCCTGTACTACTTTATTATAGCGTTGCTGTGCCTTTACCATAGTTCGGCATTCGCCAATGGAGTTTCCCACCGGCTTTTCTACATATACATCTTTACCCGCTTCGCAGGCATGGATCATTTGCAGTGCGTGCCAGTGATCGGGTGTACCGATGATCACGGCATCAATATTTTTATTATCTAATAATTTACGGTAATCGCCGTATGTAGATACTTTAGAACTGTTTACATTCATTTTTCCCAGTTCGCCCATTCTTTTGTCGAGTACATTCTTATCAACATCACATAAGCCAACCAGGTTTACGCCGGGTACTTTTAAGGCCGCAGTTACATCAGACCATCCCATGCCATTTACGCCTATGGCGGCAATATTCAATTGGTCACTGGGTGCTGTCTTGTTTTTAAAATAAGCAAAAGCCTGGTTGTTTACGGAAGAACTTAATAAGCTGCCCCCTGCAACAAAAGCAGAATTCCGGAGAAAATTTCTTCTTGATGGCATATATCGTCAGATTATAAATGAAACCAAAAATTAAGGACTTTTTTTCAGAAGAAAACAATAATCCCGTAAAGGATTACGAAAACGATTTCGAAGCGGGCCCCGCTTTAAAACTCAAAAATCTTTGTTCAATATTTGGTATTAAAGAAGTGGCTTACTCATTTTCGATAACCGGACCGTCTTATCCCTTTGTATATTTTCCGTTCCTTCTACCGGGAAATCTTCTGCCTGTAGTTCTATCCGGCGGGTGATATCATTTAAGGAAGACAATCGCTGCACCGTGTAAGGAATGGTATCCAGGCCTGAAACAAATTTGAGTATATACGTATAGATACCAATCAGGTTACCCGCCAAAATGGTTGTGCCTGAAACCGTATTGGTGATAAGCAGTGATATCCCTATGACCACCATCACCATCAATTCCATGAGACCGAAATTCCATGCTTCCTGGTCGCTGATGCGTATCTGCCAATGGCGGAGATTATTAAAGTGTTTAAAGATGGCCTTTTTATCCCCTGATGAAATGATGTCTACTTGTTGTTCCAGTTCATCGTTCTTCAACCTGTTCAGGCGTTTCATTCTTTTTCCATATATATAACTGATACCCACCACCGGAAACAGGATGGCCAGGCATAACAAAACTACCGAGCGGTCGTAGAAATACAAGAGTATGATGGACCCGAGAAGATTGTACAAGGCCTCGATCACATATACCAGGTCAAACTCTAAAAAGTCTACAAATTCCCTTGCCAAAGTAGAGTGCGCACTCAATTTTGATACCGCGGATTGATCAATACGGCGCGATAAAAAGCGGGTGACCAATGATGTATAAATCGCCGAATAGGTGCGGGTATCATAACGGTGGCGCATAGTACCGATTATGAGCCATGCCAGATGCACGCCTGATAAAATAATCAGCCCCCGATAACTTCCTTTGATCAGGTCGTTCACGGCTTCGCCCAAAAAATAAGGCCGCATCAGTGCGCCCAACATTTCCAATGAAAATAATACATACGTAAACACCAGTTGTGTCCGGTGCTTTTGCATCAGCTTTCGTAAAATCTCAAATCTCGACATTTGTTTTCCCTCTTCCTTTTTATATCCTGATTGGAAACCGTTTTAACAGTTTCCTTTTGATATATGAACATTTTATGAGTCTTTCTTTGCTTTAATGGGAAGTAAGTAAGACTATCAAACCGGTATAATGTTTAAGGACGGGGTTTAATTTCCCTTGCCGTAACCGAATTGCCCGGCACGCCTGTAACCAGGCCCCTGCAATTGGCTGCGCCGCAACGGCATTGAAAAGGCTCCATTCGTTCATCCAGAAAGGATGAATAGTCGAGGGTTAGTTCCTGGCCGGGTGTGATGGCACAAATTGCTATCACATTCAGGCCATCATAGGCTGTATTGGGCTGGCAACTATGGTTTTGTGGAGCCCATGCCGATGGGTCATTGTCCCACAACAAAAATACTTCATTGCTAACGGGGTAAGCATATCGGCGGAAGATTTCTTTTTCGGTATCATTCCAGTTATTTTCTACATAGCGGCGGGTGATTAAGCGTTGGGAAAGACCTTCTCCATTGAAAATCAAGTCTTTAGCTTTAATATACTGGGTAGCGTAAATGCCATAACCGGCTATGGCGTTCCCCTTGATAATATATTTTTTTTGTATGCGTTGATGCCTGGCTATGCCTTCGGCAATCATGTGGCTTAGGAAGGCCCCCTGGCCAATACCGTCATATTTTACAATATAATCAGCCGAACCCTCATACCCATCACTGTAAAAAACAGAGCAAGTGAAATTGATTTCAAGAAAATATAATTCGCCCTTTTCATTCAGGCGAAAATCGAGGCGCGCGTAACCGGAGCCATTGAATCCTTTAAAAATCCTTTGGGCCGCATCGCGAAGCTGCTGTTCAATAAAAGGATCCGTACATGGGATATTGGCATCGGGATGGAGTTCAGATGTTTTAAGCGAATAGGTCTTAAAAGCAAACCCTTCCGGGAAAATGAATTCTACGGGCTTAAACGTTGTAGCTGTTTTTCCATCTGCATTGGCGGCGATTAATACGGTAAACTCGCGACCGGCAATATATTCTTCAGCCAGCAACTGCTCGTATTCGTTTTGAATGACCCTTACTTTTTCTGCCAGTTCTTCTTTGGTATGTACCAATGAATATTCATCAATACCTAAACTATCACCCGCTTTCGCTGGTTTTATAAACAAAGGAAACCGTAACTGTGTGCAGGCGGTTACCAGATCCTCTTCCTTTTCAATCAATACATACGCAGGTGTGAGAACACCTTCGCAGAAAGCAACGTATTTCATCCGTTCTTTTGGCGGGTCATACAATAATGTTGACGGGCCGGTGAAAGGCATTTGCAATAATTCCAGTGTATAAATAACATCAATAGACGGTACCTCCCATTCGAGGTAGCCTTCACATAGATTCACAAATATATCATAGCCTTTATGCTGTAAAGCTTTGAGTTGTTTGTACGTGGTTAATTTATTAAGAAATACATGGTCTACTTCTGCTCCCGGTAAAAGGGATGACAGATTTCGGGGCGGATCATAATATTGGTAATCTACCGCAGAGGTTGAATAATCGGGTTGTAATACGCAGACTTTCATTTTGTTATTTTTCCCTGAAGGCAAGTGAGGCCTTTTCTTTGCTTGCCGGCGGCTTTCTCCTGAAAGCATCGTTAATAATCTCAACGATCATTTCTGTAAACGACACCCCGCTCATGCGCAATATAGCACCGATAGAAGTATAATCCTCATCCTCACTTAACCCGCATTGTGCATTTACTTCCAGCACATATAATTTTTTGGTCAATCGGTCCATTCGGATATCAACGCGGGTATATCCTGTACCACCTACTGAGATATAAGCATCGAGGCTGATCTGTTTGATAGCCGCATGCAATGAGGCATCGGGCGATTGGTATTCGTAAAAGTTGGCATCTTCGGGCATGGGTGTTTCTTCTTCGTATATCTCCCATAAGCGATCGAAGGATAGAAATTTTTCTGTATCGGGCAAAGAATCGTGGAACACCCTTTCTACTGGTTCATATACTTTGCATTGGGCGGGATATTTTGCCGAGCCAACAATCAGGGTAGTGAATTCGGGGCCTGTAATAAATTCTTCTGCGATCATACCATCCGTTGCCAGGTTCCATCCCCGGTAACCATCAAACATTTGCTGAACCTGTTGCTCCAGTTCGGGCAGTGAATGCACAACATTTTTTATTCCCACCCCCATGCTGCCGCCCGATACTGCTGGTTTTACAATGATGGGTGAGCCTAGTTTCTCGAAAATCCCTTTATTGTTTAGATCGCGGGTGGGAATCGCCTTCCATTTGGGCGTAGCGACTTTGGCTTTATCAAAAGCCCTCTTCATAGGTATTTTTGAGGTGGTGATACGATAGAAGTATTTATCCGCGCCGGTATATACCAGCTCTTTTTTTTCCAGTAACTGAACAACAGAAATTCCGGGTGTGCCATTTACTTCATCGCCATCGCATAAGTTCAATACGATGGGGAAATACTGTCCCGCCAGCTTTTCCTCTATGATTGTATCAATGACTTCTGTATAATCATTTATTGTTACGGGTTGCCATTGCCAGTCAATGCCTAACGCATCGAAAGTTTTGGTGTATTCAGCAATACTTTGCGAAAAATCGTAATAGTAATCAATATTGGCATCTTGGGTAACCAGGCTGGGAGCCAATACCCATACTTTCAGGCGGTCAACAGGTATCTTGGGAATAAAATCAGCAGCGGGCATGGGGTTATTTCTTCATTCGGTTTTGAAGCTTTTCCAGAATAAAATCGGTAAGCCGGTAACATTTTGCTTCTTCATCAGATAAATAAGCTGCACCTTGTATCCGGTGTAAGCACTGGCTGGTGCCGCAAAAACAATCGAAAGGTTGCGACATGTTCCATTCTGTGGAAGGATAAAAGAACATCAACTCATCACCCGGTTGAATTTCTTTAAGTGCAAATAATTTCATTTCTGTTGTATCAAAAAAAACATTCGGGAAACAGCTATGATTGATGTACTGCAAAAATTCCGGTTCTAAAGTAATGTGTTTATCTTCCCCGGTTTGCACGGTAAGATACGTTGCTGTATCCGTTATTCTATCCGCATTGAACCCGCTGATCACATCTCCCCCATCAAAAAAAGCGGAAGCATGCAACGATTTTTCACCTGTCGTATTGTTTTGCATGATATCAGCAAAACCATGTTTGCTTAACATTTGGTAAGCGGATGTAATAGCTTGTATCATGTAGGTTGGAGTATAATGAAGATAATAAGTTTAAATTTCTATAAAATAAACATGGATATGCATTTTATAGATGTTTAATACTCCACATTTAGCTGATAATTATTAACAGCTGATAAGCTTTTGAATAATAGTTATTAAAAAATAATCTTGACTAACGAAGTAATGGGGGCTTTTACATTTACATGAATGTTCATGGCAGGGTTAGAAGCGGTGTACTTGTCAGCCAATCGCAATCCCAATTATTTCAACAATCAAACTTCCCAATTCAGCATTCGATACTCGTTAAGCATTGCCATAATTAACCCCTAAAGGATCTTATGTTGGGTTTCCTTAGAAACGGATTGTAAAAAGGCTTTAGTCATTTTTTGGGCGCATCGCGGTTTATAAGCGCGCAGGACTAAATTAGTAATAAAATCTATAAGACGTATAATCATACGTCAAAAATTATACCTGTTGCAATGACCTTGTTAACTGATGAACAACAAGGAAAAAATACTGTTTCGATTTGCCACTCATCTTACAAAACTCAGGAAAGAGAAAGGGTTAAGTATCCGTCAATTGGCTGCCTTATCCGGTTTGGAGTATAGCCAGATACAACGGATTGAGAAAGGGAAGGTAAATTTCGCCTTCACTACAATGGCTATATTGGCAAAGGGACTTGATATTGACCTGCACATCTTACTCGAAGAATACAAAATACCCAAGTAAAACTACGGCTATTAAAAATATACTTGCTTTAAGTGTTTTTTGCTACCGTAGAAAATACCGTGTTTTAACGCTTATTCCAGCCAATTTTGATGTTTACTTTACACTTCTGTTTGTGAAATAACTTCCCGGCACCTACTTAGGTGATCATATAACTCCCTGAATCTGTTTCTTTATTATTAAGTAGAAATACCTTTTATACCTGCTTTTCTTGGGTAAAGGATACTCACAGCGCGTAGATTTTTTACTCTTTTAAAAAAATACACATGGAAAAAAGAAATATCAAAGTCATAATTGCAGACGATCATAGTATTTTCAGATCCGGCTTACGGATATTACGATCGCAACTGAAAAACATTAAAGTGGTAGGTGAAGCGGTTAATGGCCAGAACTTGATCATGCAGTCGGTTGAGTTATCGCCAGATATCATACTCACCGATATCGGTATCCCCATAATGGATGGTATCGCCGCAACAAAGGAACTGACCCACCGAAAATTGGGTAGCCGAGTAATTGTACTTTCGGCACATGGAAGGGAAGAACCTATTTTGCGGATGTTGGAAGCCGGGGCGCTGGGCTATGTATTAAAAAGTGCCGACAGTTATAAAATTTCAGAAGCTATTGCAACCGTTTACCAGCATAAGCCCTATTTCTGCCGGGAGTTAACAGAAAGGCTGACAGAAATCGTTCCAAAAAAATACAAGTTACCTGCCAGGGCTGATCCAATTTTTTTTACAGACAGGGAAAAAGAGATTATGGAGCTGATCTGTGGGGAATGTACGAGTATAGAAATTGCACATATCTTAAAATTAAGTAAACGGACCGTAGAGGGGCGCCGAACAAGAATTATGGATAAGATAGGAGCGAAAAGCATTGCGGGCATTATCACTTACTTTGTAAAAACAGGCATTTATAAAAAAAGGCATGTGCCGTGTGATAGCAGTATCAGTATTTAAAAATTTAGCAATTCCGGGCATATGAAATCCAGGCAACTATATAAAGTGACCTTTTATTTACGTCCTTCTTAACTCAATACTGTTTATTTCAATAAGAGAAAAACAAAGAAAAAGAGTGAGTGACAACCCTCTTTTTTCTTCGTTTTTGCTCATTAAAACCCTATTAAACAACTTTTTCTTTAATACCCCCATTGCCTCATCACCTTCAAATCTGCTTTCGCACAATCTAATGGTGATTTACCCTGGTAAGATTCCTGTTCAATAATAAAATGCATGGTGCCGCCTGATTTTTTTCCTAGGTCGGTGATGGCTCTGGTATTAGCGACGCCCGTACCCAAAATGGTACTTTCATATGCTTCACCGTGTGCATTTTCCGCTTTGGCTGATTTGATCTCGTCTTTTACATGCAAGGAAATAAACCTGCCCGGATGTTTTTTTACAATCTCATAGGCATCAGCGCCAGTGCCATATAAATTGCCCATATCCAATTGCTGCACTACCAGTGACGGATCGGTACTATCAAGAATGATGTCATATACTTTTTGTCCGTTTAAAGACTGCGTAAATTCGAAATTATGGTTATGGTAACCAAAGCGCATACCTGATTTCTTACATAGCTCACCACTTTTATTGAATACCTCCATATAACGTTTCATATCATCGTATGTTTTGCGAAGGCTTTCATCCAGCCAGGGGCTGATCACAATCTGCTGGCCCACGGTTGCCGCATCTTCCACGGTATATTTCCATGAGTCGGTAAACTCCTTTTTAGTTGCATCCCAATGATCTTTGCCCATTACGGTATGTCCGCTGAGCATTTTCATACCGTGGCCATTGAGGATTTTTTTAAATTCAATAGCACTATACCCATAAAATTTTCGGTTTACATAGTTGGCGTGTTCTACATATTGATACCCCATATCAGCCAAAGCTTTTAAAGTGGCCAATGGGTCTTTCTTCATCTCATCCCTTAGCGAATAAAGCTGGATACCTGTAATAGATCCCTTTTTGGCCGCAGCCAATAGCTGACGCGATAAAAAAGAACTGCCAGCAACGAGTACGGCACTTTTTTGCAGAAATGACCTTCTTGATGTGTTCATAGTATTTGGTTTGGTGGTATTTTATTACCGCATTCAACAATATGGTTTACAATCAGTAACTGAATTATGAATATAAGGAATATCTGCAATTTTCCCTTCCTGCTTAATTGCCAATGTCCTTTTTCATAGCAGAGACGCCGAATAGCAGGTTGACCGCAGAGATCATTTCTTTTTCAATGGATCCAATAAGTAAGCCAGCCCGTTTAATTTTATTACCAGCATGGTTTCCAATAAAATACCCAATTTGCCTTTGGGGAACCCTTTATGTTGAAACCATTCAAGGTAATGGTCCGGGAGGTCACATAACAGGCGGCCTTTGTATTTACCAAAAGGCATGGGGATGGTTACCAGTTCTATTAATAATTCGGGGTTAGATTCTGAGGTATCGTATGGCATGAATAAAAAACAAATATAATATCTCTTTTCGTTAAAGATCAATCTCTGAATCTGTGGCGAAAATTTCGGTTTATCTTGCCATCATGAAAACGGCTACTATTCAGGAATTAAAGCAGGAGCTTCACGGCATTGCCCCTGGCAGACTGATGGAGCTGTGCCTTCGCCTGGCCAAATTTAAAAAAGAAAATAAGGAACTGCTTACTTACCTGTTATTTGAATCGCATGATGAAGAAGCGTATATCTACAGCGTTAAACTATTAATTGATGAGGGATTTACAGAATTACCAAAAGCCAATTTATACCTTACTAAAAAAAACCTTCGTAAAATTTTACGGGTTACCAATAAATATATCAAATACACAGGATCAAAGCCGGTGGAAGTGGCCTTACTCATTTACTTTTGCAGGAAAATAAAAGAATCGGGAATTCCCATTCAAAAAAGTAATGTGCTGACTAATTTATATCAGCAACAAATCAAGAAACTCAATACCGCACTACAGCAATTGCATGAAGACCTGCAGTATGATTATCAGCGGGAACTGGATGGCCTTATGTTAGAGGAGACTTCTTTGATGATAAAGATTTTTGGAAAGCGCAGATCTTAGCGGTTTCTTTTTTTTAATAAAGATGCAAAGTAAAATATGTGCTGTATTTATCTACTTAGGCTTCCTTATCAAAATACAGTTTATAAAAATGCTTGCCCGTTTTTTCATCGTATCCTTTTTCAATCAGGTCTTTCCGGCCGTGGATATACACATGGAAATTCTTATCTAGTTTCAATATACTTTTAAAAACACGTTCCTGTTTTTTAACGGCAGCTAGGTGAATGTCAAATGCATCTTCTATACAAACCTGTTTGGCCGTTTCATAAGATTGTTTGTATTGCGTAAAGCTCTCAATCACTTCGGGGTGGTGCAGGACTTCTTCGGCAAATTCGGTAAATTTAAATTCGTCTTTTGTTTTAAAATAATCCATGCTCCGGTTCAGCATATCGATCTGGTCGCTCTTATTCACATCAAATTTTTCCGAAAGTTCGGTACTGATAAATAATTTGCACATGCCCAAAGCCGCATGAGTATAGTGATAACTGTTAGCACTTCGGGTTACCTGTAAAAAATCGTTTACCCAATATTGCGCATCTTGTTGTTTGTTAATATTATCCACTACACAAACCACATAGCCATTCTTCCGGTTTTGCTTAAAGATCAAACAGCCCTTATCCAGTTTATTTATATCAATCCCGTCTTCGGCAATTACTTCCCAGTTTTCGCCATGAGGAAACACTTTTAGAAAGGTTTCTTTTGTTTCACTTTTAAAAATGCCGATCGCATCTGTATATTCTACACCAAAAGGAACATTACTAAAACGCACCACATACAATTCCCCTTCTTTCACTTTTGCATGTGTGCTTTTGTTAAATAGGAACTGTGCTAATAGTGCACTCTGTTCTACAAAACTTTTCGGGTTGTCAAACAACCGGGTTGTATAATGGTACACTTCATTTAAATCAAGGTCGCTGATATGGGTAAACTGGAATTGCTCATTCTCATTAAATGGGCCAAGAAAATACTTCGTTAACAATCCTTTAACGATTTCGTCATTCAATGTTAACGGGTTTGCCGAAAGTTTCAATGCTTCGCCGCGTATGGGGTTACCTACTTTATGAACGATCACCTGTTCTAATTGTACGCTGTCAATGCTTGTCATAAAGCGAAGATAGGAAGGGGAGGATCAGTTTGGGGTTTGGGGTTTGGGCTTTCAAATATTTAATATCTCCCTGGAAAATGATGAAGGTAACCTGTCTGTTATAAAGCCCAATTTTGAACTGTTAAATGAGTTAATTCAAAACCAAATTCGGTTTTCGGGCATAAATACCGCACCTTTACAGTGTTTTTGCCTTCATTATAGCCGGCTTAATCGTCCCTAAACCCCTAAATAACTCTCATGTATACACAGATTTGGAGCAAATACCTTCCCATTATCAAGATATTATTGAAAAGAACATTAAATGGCGACCAGGTATTGGATCTGAACCGGATTGATTTTGAAAGGGCCGGAAGTGGCCGCAAAGCGGGTTATAAGTTTTCCATTGAGTTTACCAAGGGCCGCGTGGCCAATATCATCAGTGGTTCACCACTGGCATCAGACCTTGCATTTGTGATGCTGGAAGACGCCAATATCAAACCTTTATTGCTTGCCAGCCATTATGTTGTATCACTGAATACCAAATTTCAGTTAAGTCTTAAGAATGTTACCCCAAAAGAAGAGGCTGAAGTGGCAGCTGAAGAAGCGGCTGATTAATTATTAGCATGGTTTGTTATATCGAATCATTATCCAGATTAATCATTACCCATTTTAGTGAGCAAAAGTTTTACTGAGTAATTTTTCGCAATTTCAGGTCAAATTTTTGTCCGTTTCCCAGAAAATAAAATGGGCCAGAGGAACTATTCAGTTCCCGCGGGCCTTTAGATTGGCCATTAATCTGGTCGATATCATAAATAGCTACATACGAAGTGCCGATTACCTGAAAGATGTCTTTCTGTACCACAATGGCGGTACTTTCATCGAGTCCGATACCCAGCAGCTCGGGATATTTTTTAATTACATCCACCAAGTCAAAAATTCTGTTACGCTTTAAATGATGCTGGTCTATGGTAACTTTATGCATGAAGCCTAACCCCTCCATATGGTCGCCAATCATAATGGTATTGCCTTTTGTATCGCCCCGTACCATAAAAGAGCCTTGTATGGTAGCACCGGCAGACGTACCAGCAATTACACCGCCGCGGTTCAGGACATTCTTAAATTCTTTTTGGGTGAGTGTATGTAAATAAGCATCGGCCAGTTTCCATTGGCGCCCGCCCCGGAACCAAATACCCGTTGCGGATTTAAGGGGTGCCACGAAAGCTTCTGTATTAGCTATTTTGGGATCGCGTGTGTGAAGAAAACTGATTTGATGTACGCCCAATTTTTCCAGTGTTTCCTTTTCTACAGACCTGCCTTTGCTGATGGAAGAATCTTCATCAGCGGTAGTAACAATAATTATATTGGCCCCCGGGCCACCTGCCAATTCTATAAATTTTGACCATATCTCAACACCCACATTTCCGCCTCCTACAATAATCAATGATCCTTTTTCAGGACCGATAGCTGTGGGTTCTTTAGTTTGTGATTTTGATTCCGCACAAAAGAAGAGAACAGTCAAAATCAATACCAGGTACTTATCTTTCATGTTTGTTTTTTGCTTGATTTGATTGATTGGATATATTTTTTTATAACAAATGTAATCGGGCAGAAAACTACAGCATGCTTTTTACCATGCCGCCATCTACGGTTATTGTTTCCCCAGTAACATACCGGCTCATCGGGCTTAATAACCACAAGGCCAGGCTTGCAAAATCAGCCGCTTCGCCCAATGCACCTACCGGTATCTGGCGGATGGCCGCTTGTTTTACTTCATTAAAAGGCAGTCCTGTTTGTTCGCTTTTCTTTTGATAGATGCGGTCAATCGCCGGGGTATTATGGGAGCCCGGCCCCAATATATTTAAAGTAACGCCACTCATTGCAATTTCTTGCGATAGTGTTTTTACCATCCCTACAACCGCCACACGTAATGAGCTGCTCAATACCAGGTTTTCCAAAGGTTGTTTAACCGATGAACTTTCTATATATACGATCCGCCCATATTGCTGCTGCATCATTTTAGGAACGAATGCCTGTGTGATTTCTACTTTCCAGCGGAGAATATTTTTATAGGCCATATCCCAATCTTCCAATGTGGTTTCCAATACCGTTTTTGCAGGGGGGCCCCCCGCATTAATCACCATACCGTGTAATGGCCTGTTGCCAACAACTTTTACCAGGTGTGCAATAATTGTGCTGTCAGAAATATCACCTGCCACTGTTTCTACCTGTGATGTTGCGGTTGCCGCCAATGTCTTTAATTTTTCTTCGCCGCGGGCAACTGCTATTACCAGTGCGCCTTCTTTAAGTAATGCTTCAGCAATAGCTTTACCAAAGCCTGAGGTAGCTCCACCTACAATGAATAACTTATTTTTTATTTCGAGGTCCATTTGACTATTTTATTAACAGGTGTGATTTATGTACTAAAGATAATAAGTATTGTGCAACGCAATAAAACAGCAGTTTTACCAATTACATTTGCTTTATTGCTACGTACTTTACATGGCAGTATTATTTACTATTATGCAGCAATTACAATTAGGTAATGAATACCAGGGTGGGGTTATTTTTTTCCTTGATCAAACAAATACACACGGATTAATTGCTTCAAAAGAAGATCTATCCGGCGAAGCCGATTGGGATGAAGCTATGGGCTTCTGTACTCAATACAGTGAAGCTGGTTTTACCGACTGGCGTTTACCCACCGATGTTGAATTGAATTTGCTGTATTTACAAAAAGATGTTTTGGGCGGTTTTGTCAGGTTTAGTTATTGGAGTGCTACTGAGTATGCTAATCATTTCGCTTTTTTTCAAAACTTTTATACTGGTGAGCAGGATAATGATTTTAAGGATAATACCTGTTATGTAAGGGCTATACGTTCTTTCTGATTAGTTAGTTTGCCTCTCTGTGCAACCTCATTTTTTACTTCGTAATAATGCCGGGTAGTTTAGCAAATTTTTTTAGCTCTGCTATTTCAGCTGTACTAAGCGGTTCATTGTTTTCATATTTGGAGCGAAGGAACAGTACTCGTTTGTGTTGCGGGTATTTCTCTAGGATAGCCGTAATCAAATTACCGGATTCTTCATCCTTTTTATAAATAGGCGTTGCTAAAATTGTTTCTGTTGATCTATACCGGGTGGGCATTTTTAAAATAATCGCCTCAAGGGTTCCCAGCCAGCCGATTGGGATATCTTCTACATTACTTGCTTTTTGGTACAGACCCTGCAACTGTTTTTTGCTCAGGCTGCCACGCTCTTCGTATTGGTGCATCAGGCTCATCACAAATAAAGCATCGGGATTATGTTTGTATAAAGCATCCAGTACTTTACCAATGATGTCTATGCCAGGCTTTTGTTTGTACATGAGTGTCAGATGTTGTATGATTGTTAATGGTATATTACAAAATTATTAGCGTAGCCCTGTAGTAGTTTTTTCAACATGGAAGGTCGGAGGATTGGCTGCATATTTAAAGGTCTTGTATACTATCTTTGAGAGGCATCGCATTCCCGGCAGGATGTATTTTTTTATGCAGGTTTTCTTTGGTCCGGCCAATGGCAGTAGGTTTTATCAGGTGGCTTTGAAGTTACCATTTATGCAATAATCCTGGCCCCTTTTTATGCGTGCAAAGAGGGCTTTATTGTAAACACACTCATTTAATTTGTTATAGGGAAGAGAAATGACATGCGGATTATCAGATTATTTTGGGATGTGTTTTTTCCCGTATGTTTTCCTTGCTTTCATAATATCGATAAAATGGTCATCTGCCCAATTGGCAAGATGTAAAAGCTGCTCCAGCAGGCTTTTTCCCAGGTCGGTTAATTCATATTCTACCCGGGGTGGGATTTCGGGATATACTTTTCGTAGCACAACCCCATCTTCTTCGAGGGAACGAAGGGTTACCGTAAGCATCCTTTGCGAAATACCATTGATTCCGAGTTTGAGTTCGTTGAACCGCATTTTTCTATGTTGCCCCAGTCGGAGCACCGTGTACAAGGACCATTTATCGCCAAACCGAGCCAGAATATCTTTTACCAAGCAGCTATTTTTCTGCTTACAATTGCCGTTAAAAACTTTAGCAATCTCCTCACTTATTGTAAGTAATTGATTATCAATACTATTCGTTTCCATATCCTTGATATTAGTAGCAGGGGCTTGGTTGGCTGCTTGTTTTTTAGTATCTTTAGGTTATTAAAGGTAACCAAGTAAAGTTTAATAACTAAAGGAATTCCCGATTATTATAAAATTTTATCCGGCTAATCAACAATAACATAGAGAAACTGTTTATAGTACAGTATATACTATACCCTGAATTATGAGGAATCAAAAGGAGATCGTAGAAATTATTGAACCAAAGAAGATTATTGTGGGTGATGTGAATGCACCGGTTGAGCTAATGGAATTTGGCGATTATGAAAGTGCTGATTGCGCCAAAGCCAATGAGGTTGTTGCCGCTATACTTGAAGCATACCCCGGCAAAGTGAAATTTATTTTCCGTCACTTCCCACTATTAAAAATCCACCAGAAAGCGCATAAGGCTGCAGAAGCAGCTATTGCTGCCGGACAGGAAGGCAAATTCTGGGAAATGCACAATGAGATTTTTTCTCACCAGCGTAACCTTGGCATCATCAGCCTGAAATCGTATGCCAAGGAAATTGGTACTACTAATAAAAAGTTTTTAGACGAATTGATCAGTGGCACCTACGGTTGGCATGTGCAGGGTGATTTACAGGAAGGAATTAAAATGGGTGTTACCAAACTCCCTGCATTTTTCGTTAACGGCAAACAATTTGATCAGGAGCCCACACTTAAAAACCTGAGTGCGCACATTAATAGCCTTTTGGATAAAAAGAAACCAGCGAAAAAAGCTGCGGGCAAAGTAGCTGACCCTTTGTTGAACTAATACTGATTTTTTTTATAAGACAGGAACGAACAAAAAGAGAATGCTTCTTTTTGTTCGTTCTTTTTTTGAGTAAAAGGTGCTGTAGTTTAAAACTACTGAAAGTTCCATTTTAAAAGCCCATTATCGAATCGTTTCTAAATTGCCAGTCATAATAAAACTGGGCCGCACTTTTTCTTTTGCCAAGTAACAGCTGTTGTGTTTTTCTTTCGAATTGTTTTTGCTCGGACTCGTCTGTTTTTATTTTTTTATTGGTTACACTGATCAATGTTTTATTACTGTTTACCTTGCCGGATTCTTTGGGTTGGATGCCCGCAATACCCATTAGCCAGTCGCCCTTCTTTTGCAGTTTGTATTTAAAGAAATAAACGTAGCCTTTAGTATCCTTGTTTTCTACATACTGCTTGCCCGTTGGTATCTCCCTCCCCAGCCCGACCAGATACAAAAAAGTTGTCCATTTATTTTCAAATACTGAGCCATCAATAGACCATTTGTCTTCGGTGTGGTTAGTTTCCCTTTCACTTTCCATTCGCCCTGCATCGGATCGGCTGAGTTATTTTCCTAAACCCATAAACGGTGGCCGATATTACTACCGCTATCTGCTGCAAAATATAGGTACCATTTACCCTGAAGAAAATGAATTTCGGGTGCCCATAATTCTTTGGAATAAGGCCCTGCTGGTGGCGGGATGAAAATAATTTTCTTTTCCGCTGATTGTATTTTGGCGATGCTGGTTGTTTTCTAGAGCGTGATATTTTTACCTGTGGTATGGGTGTAGTAATAATATCCGCTTTTATAAAAACTAAACGGGTCGGCGCCCAAAGGCAATAGAGGATTGGTAAATGTTTCACGTTGTTGGGAAAAACAAAGCTATTGCGAGGATGATATTATATACTAAAAATAAGTGTCTGGCTATTTTCATGTAGCGGATTTACATAAAAATTAGTGTTTAATTTTTAGAACTTATAAAATAATTACGCCTAATTTATTTCCGATAGATTAACCTGTGAAACTGTGGTAGAAAAAGCAGGGCTTTGTACATGATAAAAAAGGCCCGCTCTTACTTGAGCGGGCCTTTGTATGAAATATCTATGCGATGTTGTTATCCTCTTCCTTTGATCAGTTGTACCACTTTGCGTTTGGTACCCTGTATCAGTTCAGCATAGTATGTGCCGCTGCTGTAGTTATGGCCTATCTGCAACGTACTGTTCGAGCCGATCTTCGATTTGGCATCTACCACCCTGCCACTCGCATCCATTACACGCATACTCACCGGTGTCTGGTATTTACTCTCCAGTTTTAAAGTGAAGTAAGTCGTACTTGGATTTGGCATTACCGTTACTTTCAACTCTTCTTCAGTAGAAACAGTACTTGCTGTAACTTCTTTCGTTACACTGGAACTAGTACCGGCGATTGATGTTGCGATACCATTTCCACATGGCGTCTGATCACAACTTCCTAATCGGTCGCCGGTATGGTTACCGAGATGCGCCGGTACCGCATTCACA
>JAYSXR010000158.1:0-1508 GCA_043717145.1 Chitinophagaceae bacterium
AGTGCCTTTTACACAGTTCTACATTGCCGAAGATTATCACCAGGAATATATCCACTTCCATCCAGGCAATGGGTATGTGACCAATGTGTCTATTCCGGATTTTATAGAATTCAGGAAAAACTTCAAAGGAAATTTTAAATATTAAACTCTCTCTTCGGTGAATTACTTAAACTGTTTGGATAAAAACCAAATAAAATAGGTTTTTTGCCGCAGAGAATACGAACAGTAACGTTAAGAAAAGAGTTATACCTTGTAAACCCTTATCATCTTTCAGCAGTTGGTTGTTGAATGGCAGATGATGAGGGTTTTTCCATTCCCGACAAGTGAATTGCAGAAATCTTATAAGGATATTTTTTTTGCATGAGCAGTGTGTGTGAATCCGACAAAAATCCGGCGCTTTTATCATAATCTTTATACATTTGATAAATCACCCAAAACCTGTTTCACTTCTAAAACACTGTATATGCAACGTTCGCTTCTTGTTATTCTTTGCCTTTTTTCAATCCATTCCATCGCACAAAAAACAATCCTTATCAAATGCGGGAAATTACTGGATACCAAAAAAGGCCTGGTAGTTGACAAACAGAACATACTCATAAAAGATAACATAGTCGTTTCTGTAACAACCTCCCAACCCGCTGCGGACAGCGTCATTGACTTGTCTGATTATTTTGTTTTACCCGGATTAATTGATTGTCACACACATGTATTATTACAGGGTGATATAACATCTGAGGATTATGATGTACAACTCTTAAAATCATCTGTACCCTACAGAACCATACTTGCAACAAAGAGTGCAGCTAAAGCTTTGCAAAACGGGTTTACCACTATTCGCGATCTTGGTACAGAGGGCGCGGGTTTTGCGGATGTAGATGTTAAAAAAGCAATCAATAATGGAATTATTCCCGGGCCGCGCATGTTTGTATCTACACTGGCCATTAATACTACCGGGCACTATCCCATTAAGGCGGGTGATTATGCATGGGACCTGAAAATGCCTAAAGGATTACAGGAAATTACCGGGGCAGATGAGGGGAGGAAAGCCGTTCGCCAGCAAATTGAACATGGTGCGGATTGGATAAAGATCTATGCAGACCGGGGCTATTATAAGTTAGAGAATGGTTCTTATCGATCCATTCCCAACTTTACTCCTGAAGAAATCAATGCTATTGGGGATGAAACCATTCGCAGTAGAAAAAAATTAGCAGCACACGCCATGACACGAGATGGCATTATCGCTGCCATCAATGCCGGTGCCAGAAGCATTGAACACGGAAGCGGCATGGATGAAGAATGTATGCAGCTGATGGCAAACAAAGGAATATTCTGGTGCCCAACATTATTTGTAAATGCATTTGTGGCCGAAGGGAGGGCCCGGTTGGGAAGCCCTATTAATTTATATTTCCAGCAAACAATCCCTGATATTTTTAAGAAGGCAATAAAAATGGGCGTAAAGCTGGCCTATGGAACAGATATTGGCGGATACGACTGGAACCTGCCACAGG
>JAYSXR010000159.1:0-1502 GCA_043717145.1 Chitinophagaceae bacterium
TATTTGAAACAGGAGAACTGGTTGTGTTGGCAGATGAAGGTACGGCCAGTGCCAGTGAAATACTGATTGGTGCACTACAGGATTGGAACAGGGCTACTATTATTGGCAGACGCAGTTTCGGTAAAGGCCTGGTACAGGAACAATTTGACCTAAGTGATGGAAGTGCACTCAGGCTTACTATTGCCAGGTATTATACACCCATCGGAAGAAGTATTCAACGGCCATATACCAATGGTGGAAAAGCATATTATGATGAGGTAAGCAATCGGTTTCACGATGGAGAAGTGAATTCAGCTGACTCTGTAAAACATGATTCTACTAAAATATACAAAACCCAAAATGGAAAAACAGTTTACGGTGGCGGTGGTATAACACCCGATATTTTTGTTGCCATTGATAAGATGGACTATAGTCTTGCAACAGCTAAAGTTTACTATAAAGGAACAATTGGCGACTTTGCTTACCGGTATTACCTGCAACATCTGTCTGAATTAAGTAATTACAAATCTCCGTCAGACTTTGCCAAACAGTTTATTTTTTCGGATGACAACTGGAAACAGTTTTCTAGCCTGGCTGCAAAGGATTCAATCGTGTTGGATACCATTTCTGTAAAAGAAAAAGCGGGCTTGATAAATCGGATACAATCCTCTATAGCAAGGCAGGTTTGGCGCAACCAAGGATTTTATGAAATACTAAATGTTGAGGATAAAGCCGTACAAAAATCGGTAGAGGTGTTATCTAAATAACTTTGATAAAATTATAACTGTCAAAAAATTTTGAATTTGCTAAATTTAATTACATACAGAAAAATCTTTAGTAGATTCCCCCACTTTGCAATGCGCTAATTTGCTATGCAACTAATCGAATAAATTACATTTGCACTAAAATAAAAAATATGTGGCTTAATAGCATTTTAGATACAATTGGCAACACGCCACTCATTAAATTAAATAAAATTACAAAAGACCTTCCTTGCACTGTTTTGGCAAAAGTAGAATACTTCAATCCAGGAAATAGCATAAAAGATAGAATGGCATTAAAGATGCTTGAAGTGGCAGAGAAGGAAGGAAAAATAAAACCCGGCGGTACTATCATTGAAGGCACTAGTGGTAATACAGGAATGGGGCTCGCATTGGCAGCCTGTGTAAAAGGCTACAAATGTATATTTACAACAACCGATAAACAATCGAAAGAAAAGGCAGATATTTTAAAAGCTGTAGGAGCAGAAGTAATTGTATGCCCTACCAATGTTGATCCTGCTGATCCCCGATCGTATTATTCAGTAAGTAAACGGCTGGCTACCGAAGTGCCAAACAGTTGGTACGTAAACCAGTATGATAACTTAGCTAACCGGGAAGCACACTATGAACAAACAGGTCCGGAGATTTGGGAGCAAACAGAAGGCAAGGTTACACACCTTGTAGTTGCAACAGGTACGGGTGGTACAATTGTGGGCACGGGGAAGTATTTGAAAGAAAAAAATAAAAATATAAAAGTATGGG
>JAYSXR010000160.1:0-4425 GCA_043717145.1 Chitinophagaceae bacterium
AAATTGGCGTGTTGCATATCCAGTTCCTGTTTCATATTACTGGTTTCATTAGCTGCTACCCGCTTGCCATCAATATCCATCTGCATATTTAACAGGTTAAAACTGCGGAGGAAATTACTAACCCTGCCACGGCCATATAAGTCATATGCGCCGGCCAATACCACATCTTTCACTTTAAAAGGCTCAGCTGACGAAACGATACCTATCATACCATTGGCAACGGTGATACCATAGTAATTGGAGGGATCAATTTTATCGGTACTGATTTTCCAGGTATCAATTTTTTGAGCTGCAATAAACTGGTATATAATAACGGAAAATAGTAATACTGTAATTTTTTTCATATTGACATTTTATAATCGAATAATAACGCTATGGCTTTATTTACTGCCTTTCTTTTTAAACAGGTATAATTTATCATTATTCATGGCTACCAGAATATAACTGCCGCCATTGGTTGATTTTATCAAAGCAATATCCCTGGCTTCTCCTTTCACAAACAACCCGCTTTCTTTGGGTTTCATAAAGGTAAAATGATTCTTTCCATCATTGATGAGTGCTGTGCCATATCCTGCATCAAAGCGGCCGGTTTGCGGTTTAAGACCGAAAAAATTACCAGCCATAAAAATATCTTTATTTCCATCGCCATTCAAATCAATAACCGTAACACCAAATACCGGAGATAGTTGTGCGGGTATGGGCAACGGTTGCATGGTAAAATTTCCATGCCCGTCATTCATAAAAACAGATGTCTGCGTTTGCTCTACGGTTAATACAGTTGCCTGTTTTAATTGATCAGGTGTGAGAATCTCCTCTATTGATTTACCAGCATACGCATCATACCGAAGAAATTTCTTTTTCAGTTGCGGCAGTTGCGATTCCATTTCATCTTTCAGGTAATATGGATACGCTTTGCCATCCGCTTTAAATAAACAGGGATACAGTCTGTTTGGCCATTTTTATCAAAATCATCAATATATAATTTGGCAGGATGATCTTTGTCTGCTTTTATATTTGAGTTTAGTCCGAAATTTCCTGCCACTATATCCATTTTACCATCACCATTTATATCCGTTACTGTTACACAATTCCACCAGCCTGAGGAATGAGGGAGTTCTGCTTTTTTTTGCAGCTTGCCGTTTACAAAAGCAAATACAGTAACCGGCATCCAGTCGCCCACAACGATCAATTCTTTTTTACCGTCGCCATCAATATCTGCCCATTGTGCATCCGTTACCATGCCTAATTTTTCAAAGCCGGGTGCGATTGTTTTGGCAACATCTGTAAATACACCTTGTCCATTATTTTGCAGCAACACACTTGATGGCGGCATACCATAACTGCCGGGAATAGTGCGGGCACCAATAAATATATCCTGCTTCCCATCATTATTAAAATCGCCAACCCGCACACAGGAAGCGTTGACAGAAACAGAAGGCCAACCAGCACCGGAAGAAGTAAAGTTTCCTTTGCCGTCATTAATATATAGCCTTGTTAAAAGATACGGCGAACCCGGCTTAGCTTCATTTCCGCCAGCTGCAACAACAAGGTCCATATCACCGTCATTATCTGCATCAAAAAAAACTGCACCGATGTTTTCAAAATAAGCATCAGCAATAAATACTTTTTGAATTTTTTGTTCAAAGCGCCCATCCTTTTTTTGTATAAACAGTTTGGCAGTATCACCAGCCGCGCCGCCTATATAAAAATCTTCCAGCCCATCACCATTCACATCGCCTACTGCCAATTTTGGACCCTCTGTTGATATTAATCTTGGAATAAGCCGCTCCACGTCAAAGTCAACAAAATCATTTTCTTTATGTTTGATATTTCCACTGATAGAAGAAGCTGTAATATCCGTGTACATCATTTGTACCGGCGCATCATATCTCCTGTTTTCTTTTGCATCTTTTTGATGTAAGGTTAGCAGCGTATCGGCCTGAATATTTTTTATGACCTCCATTTTTTCTCCGGGCCATTGTACGATCAGGCTGTCAATTTTTTTAATATCATTCAATCCGAAAAGCAATCCGGGGTCTACACTGCTTTGAAAACCGCGGGTGGGCATCTGCTCCAGCACCTGTTCTTTATGATCAGCGAAAACAGATACCCGGGCACCATATCCCATTGTATTAGGAGATATGCCATTCAATTTTACTTTTACGTAGTGATGATGTAATTTTTCGGAGGACAGGTTTTTATATACTGATGCTTCTGCATTTTCATTATTGATCACCAGGTCAAGGTCTCCATCCCCATCCAGGTCGGCATATGCAGCACCACTGCTAAACCCTGGCTTACCAAAGCCAAGTTTTTGGGATTCATCCTTAAATAAAAGATTTTTCTGATTGATGAAAGCGAAATTTGAAATAGGTACAGAAGGCATCTTATTAAGAAGATCTAAAAAGTTAAAGCCTCCCTGTCGCATCCTGTTCATATTTTCCTGGTTATTAAAATAAGCAAGAAAATCCTGGTTGGTCAGGTCCTTTCGAATGCCATTGCAGACAAAAATGTCTTTCCATCCATCGTTATCAAAATCAAAGCTGAGTGTGCCCCAGCTCCAGCCCGTTGCATCCACCCCGGCAAGCTGTGCTATTTCGCTGAATGTCCCATCCTGGTTATTTAACTGGAGCGTATTGCTGGTGAACTGGTGGTGAAAGGCTAACTGGTTTTTTGTGTTCTGTACATCATAATTATCAAACTTGATGGTGGTCTTTAGCCGGAAATCATTCTCAGGCAACATTTCGGCAGTGAACAGGTCAAGGTAGCCATCGTTATTAATATCAGCCATGTCTGTACCCATTGCCCCGTTACTGATATGCCCCATGGCATTGGTAATAACCTCTTTAAAGGTTCCGTTATGTTGGTTGATATATAGATAATCGCGTTCAAAAAAATCGTTGGCCACATAAATATCCTCCCAGCCGTCATTATTAATATCACCTACTGTAATACCAAGTCCGAATGCGATCTCTGATCCATAAATACCTGCCTGTGCACTTACGTCTGTAAATTTTCCGCCATCGTTCCTGTAGAGGCGGTCCCCATTTACTGCATCACGCAAAAAACGTGCATCACTTTTATACCCGAAATTATCAATGGATTTAGGACTGTTATTCAACACAAAACAATCTAGGTCGCCATCATGATCGTAATCAAAAAATACAGCTTGTGTGGAAGTCCCTTTATCATCTAATCCATATGCATGAGCCTCTTCTTTAAAAGTTCCGTCTTTCTGGTTAATAAATAATTCATTGGCTCTGTCATCGCCTGGAATAATACCGGCATTGCAAACATAAATATCCAGCCAGCCATCTCCATTAATATCAACCATAGTAACACCTGTATGCCATTTGTGTTTACTAAACAGATTCGCTTTTGAAGTGATGTCTTCAAATTTGAGATTGCCTTTATTGAGATAGAGTTTATTATCTCCCTGGTTGGATGTAAAAAAGATATCCGGTTTTCCATCATTATTTATATCGCCGATAGCTACACCACCCCCATTATAAAAATTATGGTAATTAAGGATATTCATCTCCTTTGTATCGGTTACCGTATTAACAAAGCGGATACCTGTTTCTGAAGATGGCAGTAATTGGAACAGATTGTCTTTTGTAGTTTCCTGCCTTGAACCGGTGCAGGAAATAAAGAACAGAAGCCCTAAATACAAGTTCCTGGTTAAGCAAATTGATCGGTAAAACATAAATGAGCTGGTTCAAATAAAACAAACAGCAATTTAAAGATTTTAGGGCTGGAAAATTGGGAAATTTTCGAATTGTTAAATATGTTTCCTATTTCTCAATCTTCCAGTTTTAAAATCCGAAATGAAATAGTGGCATAGGACATTATTCCCTAATTTACACTCTTAATAAATAGTTTTTGCTTCATGAAAAAACTGCTGTTGGTTTTACTTCTTGCTTTGATTGCATTATGCATAAGTTCCTACATTTTTATTCCGTCTACCCTCAATATTTCAAGTGCAGTTACTGTAGGTGCAACGGATAATGGTACACAACGGTTTATTAATGATGAAACCAACTGGACTAAATGGTGGAATTACCATGATTCAAACAGTATTACCAAAGCGTCAATAGGTTCTTTTATTATCAATGGTGATGTGTTCAGGCTGACTGAAAAATTTTACAAATCAGTAAAAATCAATATTCAGCATAAAAAGCAACAATTGGGGAGCACTATGGTGGTCATACCCCTTCAGCAGGATTCAACAAGTATTCAATGGAACTGTTCTCTTCCCACAAGTTCAAACCCGTTTAAAAGGGTTATGCAATACATGGAAGCCAAAAAAATCAAAAACAATATCGAACAGGTACTGGCTAACCTTAGTTTGTTTCTTTCTAAAAAAGAAAACATCTACGGCATCCACATTGATAGAATTTCTATAAAAGATACTTTATTTGTTTC
>JAYSXR010000017.1:0-6479 GCA_043717145.1 Chitinophagaceae bacterium
ATACCTGCTTTACCCACCTTAATAAAAAACCTAAACTAATTGATATGCGAAAGATTTTTATTTTTATTTTATTGCTGATGACTGCGGTATTTACGAAGGCACAATACCGTATACCATACGCCGTACCTGGAAACTACACAGTGGAAGCGGCTATTGGTGCTACCCGGTATTATGCTGTACAATGGGGTGGTGGGGGAGCTGGGAAAGCTGGAAATGGTGGTGGAGGTTCACCTAATACGAACACAAAATGGTTCAAGATAGACAGCAATACGATAATACAGTTGTATGTTGGTCGGGGAGGATATAAATCGGAAAACCCTTCCGGCGATGGCGAAAATTCGTGGATAATCACCCCCTCTGGTATTAAAGTTTTATCAGGATATGGAAAGATAAACGGCACTTCATTTATGTACCCATTAGATAGTAATAGAGTTTCGTTTGGGGGACAGAGCGGGGGAAATGGTGGAGCAGATTGCAGCAATAGCTTAGCTGGTGGGGGAGGTGGCGGAGGTGGAAGAAATGATTTTGGGGTATATGATGGAGGTAACGCTGTTTGTGGAGTTAATACTGCAACGTCCGGAGTAGGCGGCGGAAGTGATCAAACTTTTGGACGGGGCGGTAATGGCTCAAACTTTTATAATTCAGTAAGGGCATCGGGTGGCGGCGATCAAGGTGGTGGCGGCGGTGGCCTTGGGTTTTTCATTAATGATACAGCTACAGGCGGAAATGGCAGGTTATTCTTAATGTTTGATTACGATGGAGGTAGCGGGGGTATCATCGCCAATCCTTACACCGTTCCCTACCCAAGAGAATGGGAGTTTGATAGTATTCGCTCCATTGCACAAGCCAGTGGGTATAATCCTGGAGGTAATTCTATTATTTACAGGTGGGTGTACAGCACAGACGGCGTCAATAACTGGCTAACAGTGCCTGGCAACAATACCGGACGATCTTGCAAAATACCTTCAAGTGATGCAACAGGCTTTTATTACCGCCGCATTGCTACCAATGTGCCTTACCAGGATACTATTTCAAATGTGATTAGGCTTAGAGTGTTTAGAAATGATAATGTGGTAAATGGTGTACCCTCAAAAAACGGTGTTATATCTGGTTCAGTTAGTAGTAAAGGAGGCGCTCCTGTTGCAGGGATAATGATTTATGCTCAAAAATTAAATGGCTTAAAAAGTAGCCCCCAATCTCATATTGATTCGGTGGAAACTCTTAACAACGGTAGGTATATATTCAACAACCTATACTACGGCGATAAAGATGTTCCCAATAATGATGCTCAGCCTGTAACTTTTCAAGTGTGGCCGGCAAAGCCTCAGCATATTTTTGCAAAACCAGATACTATCAAGGGAATACCTCTCTCCTTTTCCAATTATAGTTCTACCGAAAACAATTTTACAGATATTACAGCGCTATCCATAACCGGAAGAATTTTTCAACAATGCAACGGATGTTTAAATTTATCTAATCAGGTCGTAAATACGGTTTCTGCAGGGGTAGATAGTGCTAAAGTTACAGGAGGAGATATACCCATATATTCACTGGATGACGGGTCGGGTAATTATGCGACCTCGGTAATAAATCCAGGTTCAGTAACACTTACGCCTAGCTTAAAATTTCATCAATTCAATCCTATCTCTTCCACCTTTCTGGTAAATGATATTGTAACAGGCAAAAATTTTGAGGATATTACCAAAAGAACCATTTCAGGTAGGTTAACTGATGGCGGCGGCGACTCCATTGGTTTAATGATACTTGAATTTACAGATACCGTCGCCGGAAGATCCGGATTTACATTTAGGAAAAGAGATACTACCACCACAGGTGGCGAATATTCAATTAGTCTGCCGGCAAGAGCTTACAGGGTGAGAGTTATTAATTTTACCTCAAATTTCGAACTCGACCAAACAAATCCCCGGTATATCAGCAATTCAGACGTGGGCACTTTCTTTAACCAGTTGCTTCCAAAAGACTCGTTGTACCGTGACATTGACTCCTCCAACCAAACCCTCAACCTTGTTTATCGCAGAAGACCTGTTATTGAAGTAAACCAGTTGGTAGATACCACTTGCAACCCTGCCGCAGGCGTTATCTTTTTTCAAAACAAAAGAAAACCCTTTACAATTCTGGTTTTTGAAGGTGCACCGGTAATTGGCTATCCGGTATTTACACTTGACAAAGTTTTGTCTGCTGATAGTTTATCAGCAGGAGACAGTGTGGTGATGATTACAGATTTATTAAATCAAAGTGGCAAAGAACCAAACCGAACATTTAAAATGAGATTAACAGCAGGTAAAGTAGATACAGCCATTAGTGCGGGTATACCTAACATTACTTTACCCTATAACCGGTTATTAAATTTTATTTATAAAGACAGGTATGGCCGTACGGCAACTACACTCGAAAGAAAAGCTACTACGGTAGGCATTTTATCTCAGCCCGGCACATTTAACACTGTTGCTCCGGAAGTACCTCAAATAATCTTACACCGGCCACCCGGCGACGAAAGTTATAGCTTTTGGGAGAAAACAGAAACAGTAGAAAACATACAGCGCCTGTCAGTATCGAAGAAAGATGCACAAGATGCTTTTTTGGAGGTAAAAGTGGGCGCAGATTTTGCTTTGGGCATCGGCGTTCAGGTTCAAACAAAAATAGAGGCTTCCCTTAATACATCCATCAGTAGATCATTCACTAATATTAACGAAAATGAATTATTGTTTTCCAACTCCACCACTACAAGATACAGCACCAAAGCTGGTGGTATATTAGGTTCAGGCGGCGATGTGTACATTGGAGGTGCTATAAACTACAAGTATGCTGTTGCATCTGTTCTGGCTTTGCAAAATGTATCAGGCATTTGCCAATTAGACTTAAGTGATAAAATGATTGTGGCACCGGTGGGCTTCGCAACCACCTTTACCTATTCTGAAGACCATATAAAAAATACAATAATGCCAACATTAAATTTTATGGCAGCCTATAGTACAGGAGCATTGCAGGCAGATTATCAAAACCAATTAAATGTATGGCAGCAGATTCTGGACAACAATGCTTATCAAAAAGAAAATGCTGAGTTTAAAGTTAACAGGTCATTTGATGGCAGTGCCGGGTATATTGAAGAAAGCCAAAAGTTTACCAAGTCGAGCGTAAACACGGTTTCTTTCAATCTTGAAATAGACAAAACTATTGCTGGAAGAATTGGAGCCGAAATAAACGGTACAGGCATTAGCGGTGGAGCTACGGTAAATTTTAAATCTGAAACCGGCGAAAGCTCCCAAAATACGCTAACCACAGAAACCATTACCGGGTATTATTTAAAGGATAAAGATGGCGGAGATTACTATTCAGTGGATATAAAGCGGGATAAAGTATATGGCACCCCCGTATTTGACCTTGTGGCCGGCACAAGTAGTTGCCCGCCCGAGCCTCTTACGCAAAGCAGAGATTTTCCACGCATTATAATTGACACACCTGTGTATAATAATGTACCTAACACAGCAGAGCGCTTTATAAAAATTAAAGTCGTCAACTTAAGCCAGAGCAGAGAACCCAGAAATTATTTGTTGAACGTAAATAATAGCACATCCGATGGCTTAGTAATAAATATTAATGGCAATATTTTAGGGGTAACTGATTTTCCGATAAATAATTTAGCTTACAATATACCCAGGGAAATTACTATGTCGGTTAAAAAATTCAATCCAAACAGCACTGATTTTTCATGGTCGGATATTGAATTAAACTTACAAGATAATTGCAATGGAGGCGTAGAGGCTACTAAAACGTTTAGTGTGAATTTTGTCACTCAATGCAGTGGCATTGTAATGGATGAGCCGGCAGATAACTGGAAAAGCAGTGCGGCTAATCAAAGTATAATTCCAATAGAATTTAGTGGCTATAATGGTGCTGCTATAGATAGTGTGGTTGTGCAATACGCCAAAAACGGTACCAATGCATGGCAGAGAGGAATGATAATTCCCGGTTTTCAAATAATAAACAATTCGGCAAGTACAAAAGTACCATGGAACGTAAGCAATTTACCAGATTCTACTTATAAAATTCGCCTGCAAATGTTTTGTAGTGGCAATGTTAAGTTTACAACTCCATCTGTACTCGGTCTGTTAGATAGAAGATCTCCCATCCCAACTGGAAAACCACAACCTGTAGATGATATTTTTAACAATGGAGATGAGATTTCTTTTACCTACAACGAGCCTTTAAACACTGATAACACAGCAGGCATCAACGTAAATTTAATTAGAATGATACCCATTGGAGGTAAAGGTTTTTCAGAAACTCCCATACCATCTACCTTTAGTATTTTTAATAAAAAACTAACGATAGTACCACTTGCAGCCATTACAGGTGTTGCCGGAGAACAGTATAGGGTGGTAGTAGATGGCGTATCAGATCTGCTCGATAACTCAAGCCTAAGAAGCGATACCAACTATTTTAGAGCAGGTGCAGGCAACGCTCCCGATACTTTCCCTGCTGTAAAATTATATGCAACAGATATAGCTAAGTATGAAGACAGCCTTGCAACAATGCTGATTCATTTTAAATTACCTGCTAAGGCAAAAAGGATTACAAAAGTATTTTACAGTATATCTGGTACTGCAACATTTGAAAACGATTACACCGTATCTACCGATACTGTACTAAGAAAGATAAAAATAGGCAGTACAACAACATCAGTACCCTTGTACAGTTATTTGAATGGCAGTAATGGATTTATCTTTATTGACTCATTAAAACAAGAAGCCATACTGCGAATTAAACCTATAGCTAATAAATTGCACGAGGGTGATAAACCTATCGTTGTTACCTTACTATCCGGCGGTGATTACAGCTTGTCAGATTCATTAAGTGCAATTGTTACTATTATTAATGATGACCCGTTAAACTCGGTAATAGATTCAAGCGGTCCACTATTACTTTGTGGAGGTTCGGTATTGTTAACCGTTAAACCACTCAATGCAGTACAATTTGCATCAGGCATACGGGGTTATAGCAGTCAGCTAGGCAATACTGTTAAAAGGATTTTAGGAGCGCCAAATGTGTACCCTGCATACGGCGGTAATACCAATGCATGGTCACCCGCCACGCCGGATAATAGCAGAGAGTTTATTGAGCTAGCCTACTCCAACCCTACACCAATTAATTTTATAGATATTTACGAAACCTACAAGCCGGGAGCTATAGACACTGTGTATGTTAAAAATTCAAACACTGGTTTATACCAGATAATATATACTAAAACCGCCGCACCTCAAGCAGAAGTTGCCCGGAAATTACGTATTCGTTTTAAGACTACCAGCTTTGCAGTTTCAGAAATAAGGCTGGCAATGGCTTCAGGTGCGGTGCCTGGCAAAAATGAAATAGATGCGGTAGCCATTGGCGACAGCACTCTTTACACTACTTATTTATGGACACCCGGCGGGGCAACCACCGCAAGTATTGGTGCAAATGCAGTAGGCAACTACTCCGTACAGGTAACAGATGCTAATGGATGGAAGGGATTTAGTGACACGGTGCAGGTAAAATCATCCGGCCTCAGCGGTACTTTGATTGTTGGCCCACAAATGCCAGCGATATGCCCTGGCAGTGGCAGCATTGCATTAGGTGGCTCGTTTACCGGTACCCTGCAATCAGCCATTTGGAGCGATGGAGGTGCAGGTGGCAGCTTTACCAACAATACGGGTAGCACGCCTGCAACTACAGGCTATACAGCGGCTGCCAATGCAAACGACACTATCAGGCTTACACTCTCCACACAGGCTTGCGCAACTAAGGTATCAAAAACTATTTTGGTAAACGGCGAAACAACCTGGCTAGGCTCAACCAATAACTGGAATGTAGATGCTAACTGGAGTTTAGGTAAAGTACCGTTTGCCTGTACGGTAGTTAATATACTGGCAGGTACAGCAAATCCGCCGGTAATTTCAGGGATAGAAAATACATGTAAAATGCTATATGTACAACCCGGAACTATTTTAACCGTGGAGGCAGGTGCTGTATTAAATATTACAGGAAATCAATAAAAAATATTCAGCAGGATAGGAATTGCTAAGGAAATATTGCAAAAATTATAGATTGATTTTCAGTTTGATTATTAGGGTTTGATATCCAAGGTTTATTTTTGAGGTTTGATTTTGAGGATTTGATTTTTAAAATAAATTCAGATGGCTGCTATCATTATGGCAGCCATTTTTTTATATGCGATTGTTTAAAAACAACCAATTTTTAAAATCAGAGTATCAGCAGTAATATGTATTATAACACAAAATATTATTTGACCTAGGTGTTTCAGCCTTTATCCATACACAACTCCACCAATACCCCGTTGGTACCTTTCGGGTGCAGAAAGCAAATCAGTTTATTATCGGCCCCATCCTTTGGATGCTCATTTAATAACACAAAGCCTTCATTTTTCAAACGCTCCATTTCGGCATAGATGTCAGCAACGTCAA
>JAYSXR010000161.1:0-4424 GCA_043717145.1 Chitinophagaceae bacterium
TTATTTTGTAAAGCCAGTTATAATTATGCAAATTAGGGTTCTGGAAATACTGAATTCGAACCCAGGTATGGAGCTTAACGGAGGAAATGGTATTATTTATAACGCTACATTTTCTATACACCCTATTAAACCTTTATTCTCCCAAACCATCCAACTTAAAATTACGCTTTATGAATTTTCGCCGGATGTACAAAACTTTTACCGTGGGTGCAGTAATGACCTTACTGTCAGCCTTTGTACAAGGCAGTCATGTAGCAACTGAACCGAAAATCAATATGCCTTATAAGAAAATGGGGCTTACCCAAGAACAGGCTGCGGCACATTTGCTGAGCCGTTTTACTTTCGGCACCAGACCCGGGCAGATTAAAGAAGTGGTTGATATGGGACTTGACAAATGGCTTCAACAACAATTAGATGGGGATATAACAGATGAAGAAGTAGCCCGTCGTTTGCCTGCTGATAGTTATGATGCCCTGGCAATGACCAATGAAACAATTGTAAATACATATCTCAATGCCGGACAGATTATCCGCATTGCCGCGAAAAACAACTTGCTTAATAAAGATTCTCTCAGAAATTTAGATAAACCTGAATACCGTGCCCAATTAAAAAAACTGATAGATGAACAGGGATTCAAAGCGCCACAGGAATTACAAAGGCAGATCGTTAACCAAAAAATTGTCCGGGCCGCATATGGCCAGAACCAGTTGCGCGAAGTGTTGACGGATTTTTGGTTTAATCATTTTAATGTATCGCTCACCAAAGGACAATGCCAGCAGTATGTACTTACCTATGAAAGAGACGCCATACGACCAAACGTGTTAGGCAATTTTGAAACCCTACTGGAAGCTACTGCTAAACACCCCGCCATGCTGGAATACCTGGATAATGCATCGAGTGTAAGCATGGATAATGATATGGCAAGGCAACAGGAAAAGGGCGTATTAAACAGGCTGGTTAAACAACGTATGCTGGCTTTGGCCAACGATACAGCTAAACCAGGTGCTAAAATTCTGGAGCAGGCCATCAAAGCAAATAAATCACAGGGCCTCAATGAAAATTATGCACGTGAGATAATGGAACTGCATACACTTGGTGTGGATGGTGGCTATACCCAACAGGATGTTACTACCGTGGCCCGAGCACTTACCGGTTGGAGTATTATGCCTATGTTCAAAGATGGGCCGGGTATGAAACTGATACAGGCAGCTGGTCCGGGCTTAATGGCGAAAAGAGGGTTTGTAGTAGAAGGAGATTTTTTATTTAAGGCAGATAAACACGATGAGAATGCCAAAACCATTCTGGGCAGAAATTTCCCCGCCAATGGGGGATATGAGGAAGGTAAACAGGTTTTGGAAATGCTGGCCAACCATCCTTCAACCGCTAAATTTATTTGTACTAAACTGGCTACAAGGTTTGTTAGCGATACACCCTCTGCAGAACTCGTAAATAAAATGACTGATGCCTTTCTGAAAAGCAAAGGCGATATTAAAACTGTTTTGATCACAATGGCTAATGCCCGTGAGTTCTGGGATAACAAAGCTTTACGTGAAAAAGTAAAATCACCTTTGGAATTTGCAGTGAGTGCCATACGCGCTACCAATGCAGATGTGCAGCAGCCTTTCCAGATATACAACTGGTGTACCCGAATGGGACAACGGTTTTATTATTACCAGGCACCTACCGGTTTTCCGGACAGGGCCACTTACTGGATCAATACCGGCTCATTATTAAACAGGATGAATTTTGGATTGGCATTTGCCACAGAAAAAATACCCGGTGTAAAACTCAACCTCGCGGCACTCAATGATAACCACGAACCCGAAAGTGCAGAAGCGGCATTAATTATTTATAGTAAGATACTTTTACCTGAACGTAACCAGGATGATAATATAAGGCGTTTAACAGCGATTGTTCGTGATGCCAACCTTGAAAAAAAGATCACAGAAGCAGCTGTAAAAAATACGGCTCCTACACCTGAAATGACAGCTACCTCCATGCAGGATGATATGATGGCCACAGCAGCTATTGCACCCACACGACGTAACAAAAAAGAAAATGAAAAGGCCGCATTGAGTAAAAGGAACTTACCGGTAACGACTTTATATGTAGCGGGCAATACAAATACAGTATCGCAGATAGCAGGTATTATTATTGGTTCACCGGAATTTCAAAGAAAATAAAAATAACGCTTCAGGCCGCATAAGTGGCCTGAAGCGTAGTAAATCATTATTGTATGGTAAATCGTAGGGCGTTTATGAAGTCGGGTGCTTTGGCACTGTTTGCAGCAGGGGTAGGTGGGGTACCTACCTTTATTGCCCGTGCCGCTGATAGCAGCAAGATACTATCACCCTATAAAAAAAATAAAATACTTGTTTGTATTTTCCAGCGGGGTGCAATGGATGGGTTGATGGTGGTTAGTCCCTATACAGACCCTAGCCTTAAAACACTTCGCCCCACATTATATATGAGTCCTGCAGAAACCGAAGGAAAGTTAACGGACCTTGATGGCCGCTTTGGATTACACCCATCTATGCAATCACTGGCACCCTTTTTTACAGAAGGGCGTATGGCTATTGTGCATGGTGTGGGCAGCCCTAATAATACACGCAGCCATTTCGATGCACAGGATTATATGGAAAGTGGAACGCCTTTTAGTAAAAGCTCAGCCAGTGGCTGGCTTAATAGGGCTGTGGGTTTATTAGGACATGATGCCACACCGTTTCGCGCAGTAAGTGTAACCAGTTCCCTGCCCAGAAGTTTGTATGGCGATAATGAAGCATTGGCCATTAATAACCTGCAGGAGTTTGCCATACAGATGCGTGGCAACCCATTGGCATCCAACCTTGCTTCAAAATCATTTGAGCAGTTATACGATCAAACATCGAGTGAAATTTTAAACCACACCGGGAAAGAAAGTTTTGATGCGATGAAAATGCTGAATGTAAATAATATTAAAAATTACCAACCTTCCAATGGTATCGTATATCCCAATTCTGCGCTGGGTAATTCTTTAAAACAGATCGCTACTTTAATTAAAATGAATGTGGGCTTAGAAGTGGCTTTTGCAGAAAGTGGCGGATGGGATACGCATTTTAACCAGGGAACGATTAATGGAGCACTGGGCAGGAACCTGAAAGATTTTAGCGACAGTATTGCCGCATTCTGGAAAGACCTTGATGCCTACCAGGATGATGTAACTGTAATGACCATGACCGAATTTGGCCGCACCGCGCACCAGAATGGAACCGGAGGCACCGATCACGGACGGGCAAGCTGTTTATTCGTTTTAGGAAATGATGTGCTGGGTGGTAAAGTATATAACAATATAAAAACATTGGCCAAAGAAGACCTCGAAGATGGCCGCGATCTCCCGGTGAGTACCGATTTCCGATCTGTGTTCAGCTCAGTGGCTAACGGGCATTTGAAGATCAATAATAATAAAAGCCTTTTTCCAACCTGGGAAGGGCAGGGGTTGGGATTGATGATGGGATAAAATACAATTGCCATTGTTGATCTGGCGGGTAATAAGGCATAGAAAATATTCTATGCGTAAAATGACCTTGATTTTTTTTCAGAATTTCTTCATGGAGGTGCATTATAATTTACCATTTCTTATTTCTTCAATCACGCCGGGATCCAATAATGTAGACGTATCCCCTAAATTCTGTGTTTCACCTTCCGCTATTTTACGTAGTATCCGCCGCATAATTTTCCCGCTTCTTGTTTTGGGTAAACCACTCACAAACTGAATTTTATCCGGTTTGGCAATGGCACCAATAATGCGGGTTACGGTTTGTAAAATATCCTTGCGTATCATTTCGGCTGTTCCATGTGTATCCTGTGCGTGTGAACCTTGGTAAATTACATACGCATAAATGCCCTGCCCTTTGATATCATGCGGATATCCTACAACGGCACTTTCTACAATACCTGCATGCATATTAATGGCATTCTCTACTTCGGCGGTACCAATGCGGTGGCCACTTACATTCAATACATCATCTACCCTTCCGGTAATGCGGTAAAAACCATTCTTGTCGCGCATGGCACCGTCACCGGTAAAATACATATCGGGGTAAGCGGCAAAATAATTGGTACGGCACCTTTCATGATCGCCATAAGTGGTTCGTAAAATTCCAGGCCACGGGGCTTTAATGCAGAGGTTGCCAGATACAGTTTCATCGCCTTCAGCTATCACTTCTTTGCCGTTCTCATCAACCAATACCATTTGTAAACCCGGCATGGGTAATGTTGCCCAACTGGGCACGGCCGGTGTAATACCTGCGAGGTTGCTTATCAGACAGGCACCTGTTTCTGTCTGCCACCAGGTATCTACAATAGGACATTTTTTCTTGCCTACATTTTCATCATACCAATGCCAGGCTTCCTCATTAATAGGTTCACCCACGGTACCCAATACT
>JAYSXR010000162.1:0-4419 GCA_043717145.1 Chitinophagaceae bacterium
GATACCCTCGATGAAGCCATTGCAATACAAAATGGTGTTCCACAGGGTCTCTCCTCTGCAATCATGACGGTGAACATGCGCGAAGCTGAACAGTTTCTATCATATGCCGGCAGCGATTGTGGCATTGCAAATGTTAACATAGGCACCAGCGGCGCAGAAATTGGTGGTGCGTTTGGTGGCGAAAAAGAAACCGGCGGTGGGCGCGAAAGCGGCAGCGATGCATGGAAAGCCTATATGCGCAGGCAAACCAATACCATTAACTGGAGCGATAAACTGCCATTGGCCCAAGGCATTACCTTTGATGTATAAAAACAAGTAATTTACCTATAATAAAACAAAGATGTTATTAGCAATACTTGTTCCCTTTCTTTCATTTTTCTTTAGGGGGGAAATAATTTTTGCTATCATTTGCCTTGTTTTGCAAATCACCCTCATAAGTTGGGCACCTGCGGTATTTTGGGCTGTCATGTCTTTAAATAATGCAAGGGCTGACAGAAGGAACGATAAACTTTTTCGGGCCATCAAACAGACCCGCAGATATTAAAATGCAAACAGGAATATGAGAAAATAACCCATCACGACAAAGGACAGTACCTTCAATAGCATGAGACGAATTTTGCCAATCATCGTTATCTCTCAATTCTTCTGTACCTCATTATGGTTTGCTGGAAATGCGGTCATGCCTGATATCGTTCAAAAATTTCACCTGTCATCTTTTTTCCTCGCCCACCTTACCAGTGCTGTGCAATTTGGTTTTATAACAGGTACATTTCTTTTTGCCATATTAACCATTGCAGACCGTTTTTCACCCCCCCTCGTTTTTTGTACTGCCGCGATAGCTGCAGCTATATGCAACCTGGGCATAAGTATGGAAGGAATTGATTCTGCAACATTACTACTGTTTCGTTTCCTCACAGGTTTTTTCCTAGCAGGCATTTATCCGGTTGGTATGAAAATCGCATCTGACTATTACCAGAAAGGACTGGGCAAATCATTAGGTTTCCTGGTAGGTGCTTTGGTATTGGGAACAGCATTCCCGCATTTATTAAAAAGCCTTACCCTAAACCTGCCCTGGAAGTATGTTGTTTTTGCAACATCTGCCCTATGCGTTTTAGGTGGATTGATAGTAGGGCTGTTATTACCCGATGGCCCTTACCGGAAACCAGCACAAAAAATAAGGTTAGCCGCTTTTCTGTCAGGCTTTGCCAACAAGCCCTTTCGGGCGGCTGCCTTTGGTTATTTTGGCCATATGTGGGAGTTATATGCATTCTGGGCATTTGTACCTGTTATGCTGGCAAACTGGCAAAAACATAACGCAGCACTAACACTGAATACCCCATTTTTATCTTTCTTAATTATAGGATCGGGCAGCCTTGCCTGTATTGTCAGCGGATTCATTTCGCAATTTTTCGGAACGAAGAAGGTTGCCGCTATTTCATTATTCCTGTCGGGATCTTGTTGTATCCTTTCACCATTTTTTTTATTAAACAGTTCTGCCTTTGCAATAGTTGGTTTTCTTTTTTTCTGGGGACTGGTAGTCATCGCCGACTCACCCCTATTCTCCACACTGGTAGCACAAAATGCCCCGGAAGAATCAAGAGGCGCTTCTTTAACGATTGTGAATTGCATCGGGTTTTCCATTACGATCATCAGTATTCAACTTATTTACGGGTTAGTAAATGATGGCAATGCGCGCTTCATTTACACGTTACTGGCTATTGGACCAGTAATCGGATTGATGGCATTGATGGGTGATAGAAAAGCCAAATCCTAATCGGTCTTCCACACCATTTTTCAAGATAGGCAGCTGAATAATGGTTATTCATGGTCCAATAAGGCAGCATCCTTAACATTTTCATAAAACTGGCATTCAACCTTTATTATATCATTATCATTTCGCAAATTTGGGTATAAATAAATTTACCTTATTATGCATCGTGGGATTGTTTTAGCCATCGTGGCATTGCCACTGATCTTCTATCAGGGCAATGCCCAAACAGAAGCCCCCAAAGGCTGGCATTTATTGGATTACGCCCAGGATTCCTTTTACGGCATCAGTCTTACCAAAGCCTACACTTTTTTGAAAGATAAACACAAGGTTTCCAAACCTGTTATCGTGGCCGTACTGGACTCGGGGGTTGATACTACCCAGGAAGACCTGAGAAATATCTTATGGCGCAACCCAAAAGAGATTCCCGGAAATGGTATTGATGATGATGGTAATGGTTATGTGGATGATGTATATGGTTGGAATTTCCTGGGTGGAAAAGATGGCCGAAATATTATCAAAGCATCCGACGAAAAATCCAGAATATACCACCGGTTCAAAACCAAATTCTCAGGCAGGGTAATTGATAGTAATGCTTTATCCGCACTTGATAAGAGCGAATACGCCCTGTTTAGGAAAGCATCCACTGAACTTAATTTTAGTCAGGATGACCAAGTAGAATTATTATTTGTAGAAGTAACTGCCAAAGCCATCAAACGCCACGACAAAGTACTTCGCCAGGAAATGGGCTTCGATGAATACACCTGTGAAAAGCTTGAAAAATTTCAGCCCGTTTCTAAAATGGCGCGGGAAGCTAAGTTTGGTTATCTAACCTGTATAAAAATGTTAGGCGTTGATGCCGATGAAAGTAATACCAATACTATTGCTGATCTTGACGAATATGTAGAAGGCAAGAAAATAGCTTTTGAATCGAAAGATAAGGCTCCCGCCGATTATCGCAGGGATATTGTAAAAGATGATTACTACAATTTAGCCGACCGGTTTTATGGCAACAACGATGTAATGGGACCCGCATCAGCAGCCAAGCACGGCACGCATGTCTGCGGCCTGATTGGTGCACAACGTAATAACGGCATTGGTATAGATGGTGTGGCAGACAATGTTCAGATCATGATGTTGCGGGTAGTACCGGAGGGGGATGAGTATGATAAAGATGTGGCACTCGCTATCCGTTATGCAGTAGACAACGGCGCTAAAGTGATCAACATGAGTTTTGGAAAATATTTTTCACCCGAAAAAAGATGGGTTGATAGTGCCGTAAAATATGCCGAACTGCATGATGTATTAATTGTTCATGCATCTGGTAATGAAAGTTATAACCTTGATACGAAAGAAGGCTTCCCCAATCCATGGCTGAAACAATGGAATAGTGAGGCAACGAATTTTATTACAGTAGGTGCCAGCAGCGATCCTAAAATATCCGGGAGCATTACTGCCGAATTCAGTAATTATGGAAAAGAGAATGTAGATGTTTTTGCACCCGGTGTCCGCATTTATTCAACATTACCCGGCGAGCACAATTATGGTAATTTAAAAGGCACCAGTATGTCAACACCTATTGTTACGGGCCTGGCTGCGCTGATCCGCTCTTATTACCCTCATCTTAGTGCCGTTCAGGTTAAAAAAATAATTGAGGAATCTGTTTTAAAACCGGCTCCCACTATTCCCAGTATCAAACCCGGCTCTAAAGATGAACCGATACCGTTTAACACGTTAAGCAGATCTGGAGGTATTATCAATGCTTTTAATGCCGTTGAAGACGCGGACACAACGAAAGCTATATTGGTTACCAAAGAACCGGTTAAGAACCATGTTACGCCTACCATTCTAAGACCTACCACTAAAACTAAATTGTAATGCCCAGACCACAACCATCGGACTTCCCACCGTATTTCGGTAAATATATTTCACTGGTAAATGCCAATACCCTTGCAGAAGCAAAAGGAAAATACGCTGAACCACTCCTTACTTTCTATACAAATCTGACCGAAGAAAAAGCTGATTACCGCTATGCCCCGGGTAAATGGACATTAAAGGAATTATTACAACACATGGTTGATACAGAAAGGATCATGTCGTACCGCTTAATGCGTATTGCCCGAAAAGACAAAACGCCCCTTGCCTCTTTTGATGAAAATACCTACGCAGAAAATTCCCTGGCCGCTTTACGAAGTTTTGCTTCTATCAAAGAGGAATTTATCGCATTAAGAAAATCCACCGATCTACTAATACAATCGTTAAACGAAGAGCAATTATCCGCTGAAGGCGTTGCCAGCAATAATCCGGTAACAGCCAATGCTGTGGGTTATATTATTTTCGGGCACATGCTGCACCATAAGAATGTTGTGGAAGAAAAATACCTGTAAGAAAATTGGGAATTGAAAAAAAATGACCAATTACAACATGTGTAATCAATATCGAAGAAAGTCGCTCCACGCCTCATCGCATACTAATTTCTGCAATACGGCATCTTTCATCACTGCTGTATAATCCATAGGTTTTCCGTTTACCCATATGGTTCGGTAAACAAGGCGTATTCCGTGACTGTAATCTACCCACCATTTAATATGCCCGGTATATAAGGGTTGTATTGCTTTCCCATCTAATTTGTGCCAGCCGTAAATGGCTTC
>JAYSXR010000163.1:0-4355 GCA_043717145.1 Chitinophagaceae bacterium
ATAATTTACCAACATGTGTAAGCAACGCATGTTTGCATTTATTATGATAGGATAATTCATTTCGCTACAGGTCGGTGGGACACCGACCTTGGGGAGTAATTTGTTTTGGTTAGACACCAACCACGGAGGCAAAAATATGCAGAGCATTGACCTTTCCGGCTGCGACATCTATTCATCATGTGAGCCATGCCCCATGTGTACCGCAGCCATATACTGGGCCAATGTGAAAAATATTTATTATTGCAACACCGAAAAGGATGCCATGGAATATGGCTTTGTAGACAAAGAAATTTTAGCCGAGTTAAAGAAGCCCACTGACAAAAGAAAAATAAAAAGCACCCGCATTCCCAATCCTGCCGCACTAAAGGTTTTTGATAAGGCATTGAAAACGCATTTGTAGGATGCGCTCCTTGCAGGTGCTTACTATGTTTTCTTCCTAGCAACGTCTCCCAACGAGCCTAAGCCGGGCCGGGGACGTTGTGCTTGTAATGCTGTAGCGTAGCATACGCCCACTGTTGCTTCTTAAGTATGCTCATTTGTCTCGTTAACCATCGTCATGAGTTTTACCATAGGCGGGGCATTTACTATAATCGTTGCTGTAAGAGTGAGCCTTATTATTTTGCTATACACTATTAATTAGCTGTAGCGGGTTTATGGTATTTAGGTAATGCCTTTTTAGCGCAACGTCCCCTGCTTTGCCCAGGCCCGTTGGGACGTTGCAGGGAAGGGGGCCACGTTAGGGCAGGTGCTTATTCCATACATACAGCATTTATATGTTTTGACAGCATTAGGTATCATTTAATGATCGCAACAGTTCCTTTTTGAAGCGCTGGTTGCTGGTTTTCCAATTGATATGAACATTGCCACGCAAAGGCTGCGGTAGAATAACTCAAACCTGCAAAAGATCCATCCCAGCTTTTATGCGGATCTGTTGTTTGGAAAATAAGCTGGCCTTCCCTGTTAAATACCTGGAGCCGGAATGACAATAACTTACCAAAAACTGTTGCTTTAAAAAAATCATTGAGCCCATCATGGTTAGGTGTAAAAGCTGTAGGTATATAAACTCCAGACATACAAATTTTGGGATAAATAGAAATTGTATCTGTGCCAGTACAACCATTTGCATCGGTTACGGTAAGCCAGTATATCCCCGGGCTGATAACAGTTGCCTGTCTGACCGCGGCTCCGGTTGACCACAGGTATTGATTAAAGTTTTTAGCAGCAGCTATTTCAAGTGTTTGATAATTACAGATGCTATCACTGGTTTTCAAAAACTGATCCGGTGAAGGCAATACCGTTAATATACGAATGCTGTCTGCAGAACTGCAATTAAATCCGTTGGTCACTTTTACCCAATACAGGCCCGGAGAACTAACTACGAAATTATTGGAGCTCGTCATATCCTGCCAGAGGTATTGTGTAAATGTGCCCGGACTTATCAGAGCCTGTGTACCATTACATAGGCTTTTGTCATCACCAAGCAGCGGTATAGGACTGGGATGTACTTTAAGGGTGGTGATTACTACAGAGTCGCACCCTAATGATGTTTGCAGGGTATCATAATAAATCCCACTTGTAGTTTGCATCGCTCCTCCTGCATAAAATTTTTCGCCATCACAAACCGATGCTAGCTTTTCATTGGTTTTTTTGTTAATGGTAAGATGTAGCGTTATTACAGAGTCGCATCCTAAGCTATTTGGAATGGTTTGAACATAGGTGCCGGTTGTATCGAATGTTTCGCCGTTTAATATATAACTATAACATGCATTAATATTAAGTGTGGCACTGGTGGGGTTTGCACATGGACCTAATTTTAATACAAAAGGATCACTGGCACCTGGAAGCGAATAAATACCAGGGCCTGGATCAAGATCTACCTGGCCGCAATAACCCGTAATATATATATTTTTGGAAGGGTCAATTACCATTCGCCTGAATATCCCGCTGCCAGCATAGTTGTTAAGATCAGGGAAGGTAGCGGCATATACAAAATTGCCGGCTGCATTAAGCTTTACCAGGGCGTGAGCACCATAGTTTGGGCTGGTAATACTATGCACACCGGGGCCTGGGTCAAAATCAACAGTAGGACTAAAAGATCCCAGCATGTAAATATTATTCAGTTTATCTACTACCACATCATGCCCCATATCGTATACTGAACCGCCAATTATTTTCGCCCATACAAGGGTTCCTTCATTGTTTAATTTTAAAATATAACAGTCATAAATGCGACTATTGTAAAAAAGGGTTCCGGCTCCCGGGTCAAAATCGAAATTGCCTATAAAATATCCGGTGGTAATTATGTTTCCCCACCCGTCAATATCTATTCCGAGCGGCTGAAGGAACATGTTGTTTCCTCCCACCTGTCCAACTGTTTTTACCCAAATAAAATTAAAATCAGCATCGAGCTTGCATATGAAACCATCGCCAATGCTTCCCGCAGAACTGCTCTCATTATGTACCGCGGTACCTGGATCAAAGTCGCAAGCGCCACTGAATCTGCCGGTGAGTACGATATTGCCCCCCGCATCGCATTTCATGTCATAAATTTGGGAGCCACTGTACACGAGGGGTCCGTTACCAAATTGTTTGGCCCAAATAAAATTTCCATTGTTATCAAGTTTAACTACAAAGGCCTGAAAATGTGCGGAAGAGGTGAGATTATAAACAGCGGCCCCCGGGTCAAAGTCAACTGTATTATTAAACTGCCCGGCAACGATTACATTATTGTTTTGGTCCAGCTCTATCATAGCAGCAGTAGGACCGGTATCACCCGGGCCGCCAATTTGCTTTCCCCAGATATAATCACCACTGCTGTTTAACTTTATTATGATCACATCACGAAAACCTGTTGGAGTAATAGTTTGAACCCCTGCGCCCGGATCCAAATCGGCAGCGGCTCTTGTGTCAGTTGCAATGTAAATATTTCCCAGGCGGTCAACCTTCATTTCCAGGGTGCTGAATTCCAGCAGCGCCGGAATCTGTTTGGCCCAGACAAAATTGCCATTGGAGTCCAGCTTCGAAATATAAAACCCCGAATTGAACTGGCCGGTTGCCGACAATAGAAAAAACCCCGGTCCGGGATCCATATCCATGGTATATTCAAAACGGCCTGAAGAATAAACATTGCCTGCATCATCCACACCAATTGTACGGCCGTTATTGCCTGATGCATAAAAAGTGCTTTTTTCAAAAGATTTCGCCCATTGAAGATCGGGAAGCTGCGTAAGAGCCGAAGGAACTAAAAAAATTAAAATGATAAAAGTAAGTAGCAGCTTCAGCATAAGGGCAGGGTTTTGAGTTTTCAGAAAAAGTAATAGCTTCAAATATAGGATATGGACCGGTGTAAAGCAAACGTTCAATATCGTACAAAGGGAGTTTTGTTTCCGTGGTTGGTTTACTTTTAACTTACCAAAAATATTTTCCCACCTCCGTGGTTCGGTGTCCCCACCGACCACGTCTTCCATCAGAAGAAATTGCCAAAATGTGTAAGCAGCCCAAACTCATCTATTTTATGTTCGTAAAATATAGCGGATGAAAATCTGTAATCAGCAGGGTTACTACATAATAACCAATGCGGCTGCATCGGGTTTAAATGTATATAATCTATTTTTTGTACAGCCATTTCCGGGCTAAAAATTTTTATTGCCAATGGGTCCCTCAGCCAAATATTATATTGCCTGTCTGTGGCTGTAACTGCATAGTTTTTCAAATTACTATTATTACTTGCTTTCATATTGCTTACCAATGTTTTTGCTGTAAACTTTTCAAAACTGTTTTTAGGAAACTCTTTTCCGTTCATCGCCAGTTGTTCCCATACCAGGTGAATATGGTTTGGCATTATTACATATCCATAAATTTTAACCAGTCCTTTTTGCACAAGCCATTGAAGGCTGTTAATAATAATCATTTTATTTTCATCCGCCTTTAATAAATGCTGCCATTTATTTATGGTGATTGTCCAAAAATAAACCTCATTCAATTCTGTATATGAATTACGGTGGCCATTGTATTTAAAGTCTTTAGCTTGCATTATTTATGGTAAGATAATTCATTTCACTACAGGTCGGTGGGGCGCAACCTTGGGGTGTATAATGTTTTAGGAATACACCAACCACTGAGACAGAGTAGTTGTTGAAGGTTACTACCAATTCAAATATATAAATGTCTTTTTCTGTGGTTGGTTTACTTTTTTTTTACCGAAAACTCTTCCCACCTCCTTGGTCCGGTGTCCCCACCGACCACATCCTTCATTAAATAATTTACCAACATGTGTAAGCAACGCATGTTTGCATTTATTATGATAGGATAATTCATTTCGCTACAGGTCGGTGGGACACCGACCTTGGGGAGTA
>JAYSXR010000164.1:0-4348 GCA_043717145.1 Chitinophagaceae bacterium
AGTGGTTTTGGAATGGCTGTTGCAAAGGCATTGGAGATAAATGCAGATAACGCAATGCCAAAACAGCATCCTGTTGCAGAACCTGTATAGGAATTGAACCGATATAAATATAAAATCAGACCAACATCTTACCGAACATGATGGCTTTTATTTTATCTTTAGAGGGAAGCCATAACCGAGCCATGACATTGCTTATCCTGCTACTTGCCGTATTATTATTGATACTGTTGATTACAGTGATCAAACTCCACCCGTTTATTTCTTTTTTAATTGTATGCATCCTAACTGGCTTGTGTAAAGGAATGGATGTGGGGCAAATCACCGGCTCTGTACAAAAAGGGATTGGCGAACTGATGGGTTCATTAATGGTAATACTTTGTGTGGGCGCCATGCTCGGTAAACTGGTGGCTGATAGCGGCGCCGCCAATAAAATCGCATCCGGGCTTATACAGGCTTTCGGAACCAAACGCATACAATGGGCCTTGGTACTTACTGCTTTTATTGTGGGAATACCTTTGTTTTATGGCGTGGGTTTTGTATTATTGGTGCCTTTGGTAATTACAGTGGCAACACGTTATAAATTGCCTGCCGTGTATTTGGGCCTCCCCACTTTAGCAGCTTTATCGGTTACGCATGGGTTTCTACCTCCGCATCCTTCACCCGTAGCTTTATCAGAACAGTTTCATGCCGATATGGGTATGACACTTTTATATGGGATGATGATTGCCATACCTGCCATTATTATTGCCGGTCCTGTTTTCTCTGTTACGTTAAAAAAATATACCAATAAACCCCTCGCCATTTTTGCGAGCAATGATATTCCTGAAGATAAGTTACCGGGTATGTTTCCCAGTTTACTGGCTGCATTTTTACCGGTTTTACTCATCGCTGCCGATACAATAGTTAAGATGATAATCCCGAAAAAAAATGATTTCACAAAAATCATTCACACACTTGGCGATCCATCCATTGCGATGCTGCTCTCCTTATTGATCGCCATCTATACATTAGGCATCAGGCAGGGCAAAAATATTAAAACAATTATGGCGCCGATCGGTGATGCGGTCAAAGATATTTCCGGCATTCTGCTTATCATTGCGGGTGCAGGTGCATTAAAACAAATATTATTAGATACAGGCATCAGTAATGAATTGATACAGCCGCTTACTACACTTGCCATTCATCCCCTATTACTGGCATGGGGTATCAGTGCCATTCTACGGGTAAGTATCGGTTCGGCAACTGTAGCCGGGTTAACCGCAGCGGGTATTGTTGCACCTATGATTGCCAGCAGTGGCGTAAACCCCTGCCTGATGGTATTGGCAACCGGTGCCGGCAGTTTATTCTTCTCCCATGTAAATGATCCCGGTTTCTGGATGTTTAAAGAATATTTTAATTTAACCGTTAAAGAAACCATTAAAACATGGAGCGTGATGGAAACGATTGTTTCTGTGGCAGGATTGATCGGTGTTTTCATCATCAATTATTTTATATAAATTTTAAAATACAACTATGACACCGGAAGAAAATTTTGCACAACTCGGCCTCAGTTTACCACCCGCACCCAAACCATTGGGCGTGTACAAACCATTATTGATTGATGGCAAACATTGTTTTGTGTCGGGCCACGGCACAGTTAAAGAAGATGGGACCCTGATCGTGGGCCGTATTGGAGAAACGATGAATATCGATGAGGGCAAACTCGCAGCCCGGCAGGTTGGCCTCGCCATCCTCGCCACCTTGAAAAATAACCTCGGCTCACTGGATAAAGTAAAACGTGTGATAAAAGTTTTAGGTATGGTAAACTGTGTATCCGATTTTGAAAAGCATCCTTTCATAATTAATGGATGCAGTGAATTATTTGCTGCAGTCTGGGGTAATGATGACGGCATCGGTGTTAGAAGTGCAGTAGGAATGGGCTCATTACCCGGTAATATTCCTGTAGAGATTGAAGCGTTATTTGAATTACATTAACCAGTAATAATTATTTTTCGACTTTTTACTTTCACTCCTCAATTTAAGGCTGCTAAAATGAATACCTGGTACGAGATAAAAAATATTGAAAAAATTGATTCCCCTGCACTGATTATTTATCCGCAACGGGTAAAAGAAAATATCAGTGAATTGATCAGGATGGCAGGCAGTGTTGACTTACTTCGACCGCATGTGAAAACGAATAAGATAGCGGAAGTATGCGCGTTGATGCTGAATGCAGGAATCACCAAATTCAAATGCGCCACTATTGCAGAAGCAGAAATGCTTGGTATGATAAAGGCACCCGATGTATTACTGGCACATCAGCCCGTTGGGCCAAAAAAGGAAAGATTATTACGCTTGGTAACAAAATATCCTTCCACACATTTTTCCTGCATTATTGACAATGTCTCCACTGCCAAAGAACTTTCGCAATTATTTACAGGACAAAGCCAACAAATGCAGGTATTCATAGACTTGAATATAGGTATGAACCGCTCAGGCATCATACCCGACAAAGCCTTGCAGCTATTTAAGGATTGTCAATCATTACCAGGCATCCTCATCATTGGGTTGCATGCTTATGACGGGCATATCAGGAATACTGACCTCAACGAAAGAACCCAACGTTCTGATGAAGCTTTTGTAAAAGTAGATCAACTGGTAAAAGAGATCACATCCATCGAAGAACAGACTTTACAAATTGTGGTTGGTGGCTCTCCTTCCTTTCCTACACATATCAAACGCAAAGGCGTGCAGTTTAGTCCGGGCACTTTTGTTTTTTGGGATTGGGGCTACAAACATATCGTACCTGATGAACCTTTCGACTATGCTGCACTGGTCATTACGCGGATCGTTTCTATAATTGATGGTAATACTGTTTGCGCAGACCTCGGACATAAATCCGTTGCTGCAGAAAACCCATTACCCCGAGTACATTTCCTTAATGCACCCGATGCAACTCCTATAGCACACAGTGAAGAACACCTGGTTATGACCTTACCTGATACAACTAAATACAAAGTGGGTGATGTATTATATGGGGTACCCGTTCATATTTGCCCCACCGTTGCCTTATATGATTATGCGGTAATCGTAGAAAATAATGAAGTGGTTGATCACTGGCAGGTAATTGCGAGAGCACGAAAAATTTCTATTTGAACTATTTGTGAGTGGTGAGTAAGATATATTTTTAAATTTTCATTTACACACAGATCACGATTATCTTTTTCTAAACGACTCCCAGAATGTTTACAATTGATGCCCACCTTGACCTCAGCATGAATGCCATGGAATGGAACCGTGACCTTCAAAAACCAGTACACGAGATCCGGAAAAGAGAAGCAGGGATGACCGACAAACCTGATCGTGCAAAAGGCACCGTGTCATTACCTGAATTGCGCAAAGGAAATATTGGTTTGGTAGTAGCAACACAAATTGCCCGGTATGTAGCACGCGATAATCATTTACCCGGCTGGCACTCACCTGAACAGGCATGGGCACAAACCCAGGGTCAATTACAATGGTACAATGCCATGGAAGAAGCAGGAGAAATGGTACAGATAAAAAATAATATTGACCTTGAAAAACATTTGTCGTTATGGCTGAATGATGCCTTACCAAATGATACAAAGCCTATTGGCTATATATTAAGCCTGGAAGGGGCCGATTCGCTTATTTCATCAGACTACCTGCACCGCGCACACGCCAATGGTTTGCGAGCTGTAGGCCCTGCACATTATGGCCCCGGCAGGTATGCAAATGGAACCGATGCAACCGGAAAATTGAATGATATGGGCAAAGCATTACTGAAAGAAATGGATCAGCTCAACATAATTCTGGACGCTACCCATTTATGCGATGATGCATTTTGGGATGCTATGGAATTATTTAATGGGGCCATTTGGGCAAGTCATAATAATTGCCGCGCCTTAGTAGACCATAACCGGCAGTTTAGCGATGAAATGCTCAAAGTATTAATAGAAAAGAAAGCAGTGATTGGCGGGGCGTTGGATGCATGGATGATGGTACCCGGTTGGCAAAGGGGCATATCCGATCCGAAACAAATGCATTGTAACCTGGAAAAAATAATTGACCATCTGGATCATATCTGCCAGATAGCAGGTAATACCTTGCATGTAGGTATCGGCACAGATCTGGATGGGGCTTTTGGCAAGGAACAATGTCCCTGTGACCTTGAAACCATCGCTGATTTACAAAACATACCAGCACTCCTTACCAAAAGAGGATATTCTTTTTCAGACTGCGAAAATATTATGCATAAAAACTGGTTGCGGATATTACAAGAAGCCTGGAAATAAATGCTCCCGATCTGTGAAAGGCAATTAACTCCACTATCACTCTGTGTTAAAAA
>JAYSXR010000165.1:0-13189 GCA_043717145.1 Chitinophagaceae bacterium
TATCCTGCCAATATTCCCGGAACCAAAGGCCACCACTGGGCAGATGCCATTGCCATGGCTACACCTATTGCACACAAGGGTTCTTTGGCCGGGGCCAAAGCAACGGCACTTACCTTGATTGACCTGTTTACCAATCCACAAATACTAATTGATGCGAAGGATTATTTTACCAATATACAAACCAAAGAAGTTAAATATAAACCCTTTATCAAAGCCACGGATCCGCCGGCTATTTACCTAAATAAAGAAATGATGGATAGGTACCGCGACCAGATGAAAAAATATTATTACGATCCATCAAAATATACCACCTATTTGGAACAATTAGGGATTACCTATCCTACAGTAGAAAGGAAATAAATATCTGGGCGACACTCATTTCCGCGATGATTAATGGTAAAGGTTGTGAGATAAGCTCACAACCTTTTTTCTTTTACTTACGATTGCTTTCAGAATCTCCTTTTAAAAAACTAATCTTGGAGATTATCCAAATCTTACCGAAATTAGGCTTTAGAGGATAGCCGGTAGTGTGCGTAAAACGTTAGATTATCAGGGTTCACGCACTATATTGTTATATTAAATATCCACTGAGGGCACTATGGGAAGCACATCAATCTATCAATCTCTTTTTGACACCTCACAATCTGCCTTTTTTTTTGCAAAAATTGATGGAACAATCCTCGAAGCCAATAAAGCTGCCTGCGAAATGTTTGGATATTCTGAAGATGAGTTAAAGCGGTTAGGTGGTGCAAACCTGCTGGATACTTCAGACAACCTTTTTACCCAGATGTTGAGTGTAAAGCAAAGAGAAGGAACGATAAAGGGCATCCTCACAGGCATCAGGAAAAACGGGGAATATTTTCCGGTTGCTTACTCTTCCGTTAGATTAAAAAATGCAGATGGCGAAGAAATAGCCAGTATTGTAGCTACAGATATCTCAGACCAAAAAAATCAGGAATATAAACGCACACAATTATTGGAAGAAACCCAGAAAGCCCATCATAAGGAAAATGAGAGCAGGGCATTATTGGAGAATGTACTGGATAGTATTACAGACGGGTTCTTTATTGTTGACCTGAATTGGAAAATCCTTTTCTGGAATAAAGCTGCTGAAATAGTACTTCGAAAAAATAAACATGCATTGGTTGGAAAAGACCTGTGGGAAGAGTTCCCCGACTTTATAAGGCTTAAGGAACATATAAATTATACTATACTTTTTGAACATAAAAAATCTATTCGTTTTGAGGAGTATTTTCCCGTCTATAAAATTTGGGCTGATGTGAGCGTGTATCCATCAGACTATAATCTATCCGTTTACTTTAAAGATGTTACGGAGGTTAAGAATTTACGGACACTGGAAAGACTGGAAAGGGAAGTGTTGGAAATGAATGCCCGGCCCGATAGCCAGATCGGGCAAATACTGAATTTTTACCTCAGGCAAATAGAAGGAATTCATGAAGGGATGATTTGTTCTGTATTGCGTCTGGAAGGTGACCGGTTATACAACTGGGCATCACCCAACCTGCCCGATAGATACTGTAAGGCAATTGAAGGCGTACAAATTACCGACAATGTTGGCTCATGTGGCACAGCTGCTTTTTTAAAAGAAAAAGTAGTAGTTGTTGATATTGAAAATGATCCCCGCTGGGCATTATATAAACACCTTGCATTGTTAGAAGGACTAAAATCGTGTTGGTCATTTCCTGTGATGGATTCAGATAACCGGGTGATGGCAACTTTTGCTATTTATTATAAAAAAATAAAAGAACCCACACAGGAAGAAGAAAATACATTGGAAAGGGCCAAGAACCTTTTAACCATCATTCTTGAAAATAGATTATCGGTAGAAGCCGTAAAATCGAGCAACCAAAATTATGATATGGTTGCCCAGGCTACGAATGATGCAATTTGGGATTGGCATATAAAAGCTGATGAAGTGATACGGACAGGAAGAGGATTGAAAACATTGTTTGGATATGAAATGGAAGAGCAGTTACTGGAAAAAGATTTCTGGTTCAAACGCATACACCCAGAAGATCTGCCCGGGGTTGTAGAAAAACAAACCAGTATAATTAATGATCCTTTAGAAATGTATTGGGAGGATGAATACCGTTTCCTGAAAAAAAATGGACAATATGCATATGTGCATGACAAAGGGTTTATCATACGCGATGAAACAAAAAAAGCTACACGGTTGATCGGGGCTACACGGGATATTACAGACCGCAAAGAAAATGAAGCATTATTACTTGAACTGAATAACCGGTTAAAGCAAAGGGCCGATGAATTAGCCGCTTCCAATATTGAACTGGAGCGGTTTGCCTATATAGCCTCACACGATATGCAGGAACCGCTTCGAATGATCACCAGTTTCCTGCAATTATTTAAGAAAAAATATGAAGACCAGATTGATGAGACAGCAGAACAGTATATTCATTTTGCGGTAGATGGTGCTGACAGGATGAAAAAACTGATCATGGACCTGTTGGAATATTCGAGGGTAGGCTCTAATAAAGAAAACTTTGAAACGATTGACACAAATGGCCTCCTGAATGATGTAGTAAATGTATTTTTGACGCGTCTGGATGAAATGCAGGCAACAGTAACCATTGATAAACTACCGGATGTAAAAGCAAATAAGACACAATTGTTCCAGTTATTTCAAAATCTTATTGGCAACGCATTAAAGTATCATAGCGGCAATTCGCCCCATATTTACGTGGGAGGAAAAGAAGAAGAAGGGTACTATTTATTCACTGTCAGGGATAATGGGATCGGTATTAAACCGCTTTTCTTTGAGAAAATATTTGTTCTTTTTCAGCGGCTTCATCATAAGAATGAATACAGTGGTACCGGTATTGGCCTGGCTATCTGTAAAAAAATCATTGAGCGGCATAATGGAAAAATATGGGTAGAATCTGAGCCCGGAAAAGGAAGCTGTTTCTATTTTACTATCAGTAAATTAATGGATGAGCACAGGTTTAATTAATGACAAATAATATATTTTTACATACTTCAGAGAAGAAGAACAATAGAGAATAAATGGCCATAACAGAAAATAATATGTCACTTTCAATATTGATTGTTGAGGATAACCCTGGAGATCTTTTTTTACTGGAAGAAACATTACGTTTAACCCGTTTGCCGTTCGACAGGATTTTTACTGCAACTAGTGCTGAGGCAGCGATTAAGATATTGAATGATGAGGTACTGAGTTTGGTACTGCTAGATCTCTCGTTACCGGATAGTTCTGGTTTTAATTCGTTTTCTTATGTACAGCAGTACGCCGACATTACGCCCATTATCGTTCTTACCGGTCTGGCCGATATGGAACTGGCATTAGACACTATGGCTAATGGTGCACAGGACTATTTAATTAAAGGTGAATTTGACGAAAGATTATTGGCAAAATCTATCCAGTATAGTATTGAACGTAACAGGATACGGCTAAGCTTGATCGAAAGCAACGAGAGCTACCGAAACCTTTTTTTTAATAACCCCATGCCCATTTTTATCTGGGATTTACATACACTCCAGATTCTCGAAGTTAATGATGCGGCCCAACATGAATATGGATATACGCGCGAAGAATTATTAAAAATGAAAATACTTTCCTTGCGGCCGGAAACCGACAACCCCAGATTTAAGGCCTTTGCGGAAGAATTTATAGAGGCTGGGATCCTGCAAAATACGGGCGTCGGGGAACATATAAAAAAAGATGGAACATTGATGGTACAGGATATCTTTTCTCAAAGAATCGATTATAAAGGTATTCCGGCAATATTAGCTATTCATAAAAATATCACCGAAAAGGTAAGACTGGAAGAAAAGCTGGAAGAGGAACGTTTATTAAAACAGAAAGAAATCACGGAAGCAACTATACAGGTACAGGAAAAGGAACGGTATGAAATCAGTACCGAATTACACGATAATGTAAACCAGCAACTAACGGTAGCCATGATGTATATCGCTTCGGCTCAACAGAAATTTCCGAATGATTCAGAATTATTGAAACAATCTTCCGGATTTATCCTGAATGCGATTGAAGAAATACGCAAACTGTCGCAAACACTGGTAACCCCATTGATCAAACATTTTGGTTTGAGCAAGGCTATTGAAGGATTACTGGATGATGTGTCTGCTGTTAACACATTTCAGATTGAATTGACTGCCGATACTTTTTTTGAAGATGATGTTAAATATGATTTTAAGTTAAGCATCTTCCGTATCATGCAGGAAGTGATGAATAATATCATCAAACATGCAAAAGCCACAACCGTAAATATTGAACTGATCAGGGATGAACACCATATTTACCTGAGCATTGCAGATAATGGCATTGGCTTTGACGTAGATCAGCAAAGAAAAGGAATAGGTATTTATAATATTATAAGCCGGTCCGATTTGTATAACGGGGTTGTTGATATACAGTCATCACCCGGCAATGGCTGTCGTACCAGTATTACTTTTCCATTAAAGGATAATATTTTGTTGTAAGACTACATCCCCGGCTGTTTTAATTGCCAGCCGGTTTTTCTTTTTTCTTCGTCAACCATTTGCTTCACATCCAGTAATAATTTTTTCGCGTCGTAGATAATACCGTCTTTGATGGTGTATAAAACACCACCGGTTCTTACTGCTTTGTTATCTTTATTTAATTCAATGGCACCTGTTCCATACAATACCTGTAAATTTTTTAAAGGGTTCGCGTTAACGATTACGATGTCTGCCAGTTTGCCTATTTCCACGCTGCCAATTTCTTTATCCATGCCCAAAGCCTGCGCGCCGTATAAAGTAGCGGATCGGATCACTTCTAATGGATGAAACCCTGCTTCGCGTAGGAGCTCCAGTTCCCGTATATAGCCGAATCCGTAGGTTTGATAGATAAACCCGTCATCTGATCCGGCCGTAACGCGGCCACCGCGGTTTTTATATTCATTGATGAATGTCATCCATAAACGATAATTGTTTTTCCACTCAACTTCCTGTTCCGTACCCCAACTATGCCAGTAGGAGCCATGCGACTGCAGGCTGGGTTCATAAAATTGCCAGAGTGTGGGCAATGTATATTGCTCATGCCATTCGGCGCGCCTTGCCCTTTGCAGGTCTCGGTTGGCATCATAAATATTGAAAGTAGGATCTATAGTAAAATCGAGTTCGATCAATTGGTTCATTACTTTATTCCAGTGCTCACTATAAGGTGCCGCAGCCTGTTTCCATAATTTACCGGCTTCTTCAAAACGGTTTTGCTCATCATTATAATTGTAATCCAATGGAAAATTCTGTATGGTCTTATCTGTAAACAGGGCTTCAGGTAATCCATACCAATGCTCCATACTGGTCATGCCGGCCTGTGCTGATTTCAGTACATTCCACCTGGCTACATCTGTTTGCGCATGGTGGCAGCAGGAACGTAAGCCAAGTTTTTTATTTTCACGAATGGCTGCGTCCATCACTTCAGGTGATGCGCCAAAGAATTTAATACCATCCGCACCTTTTTTTGCATTTTCCTGTACCCAAGCCCGCGCCTGGTCAGCGGTTACGATAGGTGTTTTACTGCCCTGCCCAAATGCCGTGTAAGCGAATATTCTTGGGGCAGTTATCAGATTTTCTGCACTCTTTTTCTTTTCATCCAATACCCAGTCCAATCCATTTCCGGCAGATGGGTCGCGTATGGTGGTAATCCCATGCGCCATCCATAATTTAAAAACATATTCTGCCGGCGTGCCTTGAGCTGTGCCGCCAATATGTGCATGTACATCAATAAGACCAGGTAGTGCAAACATGCCCTCGCAATTAAGTTCTTTACCCCCTACTTTGAGTTGTGGCCTCCTGGCTGGATCTATGGTTGCACCCGGACTACCTAATGAGCTGATTTGTATAATCCTGTTATGTTCAATTACAATATCTACCGGGCCCATAGGCGGCGCACCGGTTCCGTTAACAAGGCTAACGCCACGGATAATGAGTTGGGTGTATGGACCCATTCCCTCTTTACGTTCGGGTGCTTTGGCGATTTGCGCCTGTGATACACAATATATACCGGCACACAGAATCGTTGCCAATAAGCTGATTATTAATTTTCTCATAGCGTAAGATTGATAATGAAATATACAAATAATATATGCCGTTAAATATTATCAGGCCTCGTTCTTTCTTTTGGCATTGTTGTATTTCTGCCTGATAATATTTTGTACCGGTTGGTTATTGATTTTGCTTTCGAGCCAGGATATAATATCCAGGTACATAAATGCCCGGCTTTCCAAACGGCTCTTTTCCAGTGGCCGCAAGGCGGCACGTAACATTTGAAATTGTGGCCTTAACTTTCTTGGCGATAAACGGAATGAGATCCGTAAAAAACTGAATACTTCTTCTTCTACAGTACTCAGGTTTTGCATTTTATACATGAAACGGTAAACTGATTTCAACAGGTACTCGAGCAGATCGAAATTGCCTAATTCATAATGTGCAATCAAATGCAATAACCGGGCATAACACTGGAGGTCGGTTCTCAGGTCTACTTTCCAATTAATAATCTTATTCAGGTAATCAATGCTCTTATCAAAATTACCACTGCCAAAATATAGTGAAGCGATCTTATAATAAAAAACCAGAATGCGGTGTCTGTCAAGGTACAATTCATACTCTTCCAGCTTCTCTTCAATATACGGTACTAGCTCCAAACCTTTGGTGAATGTGCCTTCCATAAAATGCTTATTAAGGCGTGCGATATTCAAATATACAAAAGTCTGTATCAGGTTATTCTGGTTATGTTGAATAACAGGTGTTTGGATGAAGACTTCAAAAAGGCCAATGGTATCATTAAATTTATGATAATTGCGAAGATCAAAATGGGCACCCATTAAATTGTGCAATCCCTTTATATAGTGAGCTGTTTCAATCTCAACCATGTTAGGCTCAGTATCAAACAAGTCAACCCATTTTTGACAATAACGATAATATAATAGAAAATTTTGTGTGATGAATGCATGCCAGCAATGGCATTGGTACAGGTATAACTTTTCATAAAAACTTTTACAATCCTGCGACTGCTGAATAATTTCATGGTTAAGAAATATATCTACCGCTGCTGTATCTGCTTCATTTCGGGCATGCCCATTTTTAATGTACCAACTATATAATTGTAAAGATAGATTTGATAAGCCGCTGATCAATCTCAGGCGGCAGTTCACTTCTTCTACCTCGGCACTTAACCTGTCGGCCCTGTCCTGCATACTCCGGGTAATATGCAGTGCCTCTATCTTTTTCTCCATGAAAAGAACCTGTAAAAGGTAGGTTAATTGATTATTGGCTCTTGCCAGATCCTTAACCTTGTCTAATATTTTCAGGCTTTGCAGGTACAGTCCTTTATTATATAGCAGGCGTGCAAAATCTAATTGTTCGTGCAACTGAAGATCAATATTTTCTTCTTGGTTCAGCAGGCGGAGGCTGGTGAGTATTTCGCGGTATAAATGTGCTTTCAGGTTGGAAAGCTGTTGTTTTTGGATAGCAGGATTCTTTAACAGTAAGTGCTCTTCATCATACAGCTTCATTTTCTCCAGGGCATCAAATAACTGTACCACTTTAAGGTCGCTGGAAGCAGAATTTCGTGTCATAAACAGCTTAAAATTCCGCTTTTCTGATCTTTCGAGCGATTGGATCAATTGAAATAAAGCATCTGTTGAACGGTTGGGCATCGTAATTTATTTATACTAAAATCCAATACAGGCAAGGCTTTTGGGCGAAATTACATCCTTTATGGAGTGTAAAATACCCCCAATTTTGATCTCTTATCCTGTACATAGTAAACTATATTCGGAAATGACAGGCTATCTGTTTGTTATTAAAGGCAACCGGTAACAAAATTAAATAGCCTGTCTTTTCATCTTACCTATCGGATAAAATAAATATTAATGGATCAGCAAGTCTTCATATTCGACACAACGCTGCGTGATGGTGAACAGGTACCGGGCTGTAAACTCAATACCAAAGAGAAGCTGGCACTGGCACTGAAACTGGAAGCTTTGGGTGTTGATGTAATTGAAGCAGGCTTTCCTATTTCAAGTCCCGGCGATTTTGAATCAGTTACACAAATATCCAAGATCATAAAAAATGCAACGGTATGTGGCCTTAGTCGTGCCGTGCAAAAAGATATAGAAGTAGCCGCTCAAGCATTGAAATATGCCAAACGCCCCCGTATCCATACAGGCATCGGCACATCTGATTTTCATATAAAAGCAAAGTTCAACACAACTCAGGAAGAAATATTGCAACGCGCCGTGCAGGCCGTAAAATGGGCCAGGAATTTTACAGATGATGTAGAATTTTATGCCGAAGACGCAGGCCGTACAGAAAATGGATACCTGGCCCGCGTAATACAAGCCGTGATCAAAGCCGGTGCTAACGTTGTAAACATACCCGATACAACCGGTTATTGTTTACCCCACCAATATGGAGAAAAGATAGCGTACCTGGTAAATAATGTGTCCAATATTGACAAAGCTGTCATCTCTTGTCATTGCCATAACGACCTCGGTCTTGCCACAGCCAATTCTATTGCAGGTGTGATTAGTGGTGCCAGGCAAATTGAGTGTACCATTAACGGATTGGGGGAAAGGGCCGGTAATACATCACTGGAAGAAGTAGTCATGGTAATTAAACAACACAAACAACTGGGTTTACATACCAATATCCAAACCAAAATGCTTAACCCGTTAAGTCGCGAAGTGGCAGATACCATGCGGGTGCCTGTGCAACCCAATAAAGCAATTGTGGGGGCTAATGCATTTTCACATTCATCCGGTATACACCAGGATGGATTTTTAAAAGATTCTTTAACCTACGAAATCATTAATCCCGAAGAAGTAGGGGCAGACGGGAGCAAGATCGTACTCACGGCACGTAGTGGCCGCAGTGCCCTTGCATACCGTTTTCAAAAAATCGGCTATGAATTCAACCGGAATGATATAGATGTTCTATATGAAGCATTTTTACAGGTGGCAGACAGAAAAAAAGAAGTAGAGGAAATTGATCTGCACCAGCTGGCAAAGGAGTATAAACCGGAGCCGGCCACCGTTTAGGATTTTCTCATCAGTATAGTTTTAGTTTGAGTAGCGTGGTGTTTCTACACCACGCTTTAATTAAATCAGTATGGCAAAGACATTATTCGATAAAATCTGGGACAAACACGTAGTACAAAAAATTGAAGAGGGTCCTTCTGTATTGTACATAGATAAGCACTTCATACACGAAGTAACCAGTCCGCAGGCCTTTAATGGTATTGAAAAAAGGGGCCTGAAGGTATTTCGTCCACAGCAGGTAGTGGCAACAGCAGACCACAATGTGCCAACACTGAACCAGCATTTACCTATTAAAGATAAATTGTCGCGCTTGCAGGTTGAACAGCTTATTGAAAACTGTAAGAAACATAATATTGAATTATATGGATTAGGTCATCCATTCCAGGGAATAGTGCATGTGATAGGGCCTGAGTTGGGTATTACACAACCGGGTATGACCATTGTATGCGGCGATAGCCATACCTCTACGCACGGTGCTTTTGGTGCCATCGCATTTGGTATTGGTACCAGCGAAGTGGAAATGGTATTTGCATCACAATGTGTGCTGCAAACCAAACCCAAATTGATGCGCATAAATATAGAAGGTGAATTACCTAACAGTGTGGTTTCAAAAGATATTATTCTTTACATCATTTCAAAAATAACCTCGAGTGGTGCCACCGGGTATTTTGTAGAATATGCAGGTTCAGCCATTCGCTCTCTTTCAATGGAAGCACGGATGACGATTTGCAATATGAGTATTGAAATGGGTGCCAGGGGCGGGATGATTGCACCGGATGATACAACGTTTGCTTATATCAAAGGCCGCCAGTTTGCACCAGGTGAAAAACAGTGGGAGCAGAAACTGAATGAGTGGAAGCAATTATACAGTGATGTGGATTCGGTATTCGACATAGAAATAAATATCAATGCTTCTGAAATAGAACCCATGATTACCTACGGTACCAATCCAGGATTAGGTATTGCCATTAATGGATTGATACCGGTAACAGATACGATACCTGATGAAGGCGAAAGAAAAAATATTATCAAAGCTTTACAATATATGGGCTTAGAATCGGGTAAACCATTGTTGGGCATGCCTGTACAACATGTATTTATTGGCAGTTGCACCAACTCGCGAATTGAAGACCTGCGGTTGGTTGCTGCTTTGGTAAAAGGCAGGCAGAAAAATAAAAACGTACAGGTGATGATTGTACCGGGATCGCAGCAGGTTGCGAAGCAGGTGCATGCAGAAGGATTGGATAAAATATTTATAGAAGCCGGTTTTGAAATACGCCAGGCTGGTTGCAGTGCCTGTTTGGGAATGAATGAAGATAAAATTCCTGCAGGAGAATATTGTATTAGTACCAGTAACCGGAATTTCGAAGGTAGGCAAGGTGTAGGTGCGAGAACTTTACTGGCCAGCCCTTTAACTGCGGCTGCTGCGGCAATAACGGGTGTTGTAACAGATATAAGAGAATTAATTTAACCGAAAAAAACGCTTAGCGCATAATACTAAACGCAAAAAAACGCGTTAGGCATGCGGCGTTCAGCATTAAGCATATAAAATGACACCATTAAAAAAAATAAACAGCCGCTTCGTACCATTACCTATGGAGAATGTGGATACGGACCAGATCATCCCTGCACGTTTTTTAAAGGCAACAACGAGGGATGGATTTGGGAAAAACCTTTTTCGCGACTGGCGTTATGAGAATAATGATGATACAAAACCGAAAAAAAATTTTGTGCTGAACAAGTCAGATTATAGTGGTGAGGTATTGATTGCGGGTAAAAATTTCGGTTGTGGTTCTTCCAGGGAACATGCTGCGTGGGCATTACAGGATTATGGTTTTAAAGCTGTGGTATCTAGTTTTTTTGCCGACATATTTAAAAACAATGCCTTGAATAATGGGGTACTTCCAGTAAAAGTAAGCGACGATTTTTTAGCGAAATTATTTGCCCTGGGTAATGAAGCAACTATCAGCATTGATGTTGATAAGCAAACGATCACAATTGATGCAACGGGTGCCCAGGAAATATTTGATATCAATGTATATAAAAAAACATGTTTGCTTAATGGTTATGATGATATTGATTATCTCATAAATAATAGGCAGGCGATAGAAGCATTCGAGCGTATCCCCTAACACCCTGAAGGGGAAATTGGAAGGAGGGCGATTAATATTATTTGGGCTATGATCATTTTGATATTTAATAAAAAATGAAACGATTCAAAATTAAAACATAATTCCCCTTCCGAGGGATAGGGGTGAGGTACTATGGAAAAACAAATCGCAGTAATATTAGGAGATGGCATTGGCCCGGAAGTAACACAGCAATCGATTAAAGTGCTGAACGCCATAGCGAAAAGGTTTGGCCACGTATTTCATTACAGTTATGGGATCATGGGTGCTGATGCGATAGATAAAACAGGCAACCCATTACCGGATATAACGATTGAAACCTGTTTAAAAAGTGATGCGATCCTATTTGGTGCTATTGGCCACCCGAGATATGATAATGATCCAACGGCTAAAGTAAGGCCGGAACAAGGTTTATTAAAGTTGCGGAAAGAGCTGCAATTGTTTGCCAATATACGCCCCGTTAGTACCTATTATTCGTTACATCATTTATCCCCCTTAAAGAGTAAACAATTAAAAGGGGTTGACTTTATTATTTTCCGTGAGTTGACAGGAGGTATTTATTTTGGCAAAAAAGAGTTGAGTGAGGACCAATCGTATGCTTCTGACCTGTGTGCTTACAGTAAGTATGAAATTGAGCGGGTATCGCACCTGGCGTTTCAATATGCACAAAAAAGGAAAAAGAAACTAACATTGGTAGATAAGGCCAATGTACTGGAAACATCGCGCCTCTGGCGTAAAGTAGTGCAGGAAATTGCCACGCAATACACGGATGTGAAAGTAGATTATATGTTTGTAGATAATGCAGCCATGCAGATTATCCTTAACCCCGCACAGTTTGATGTTGTGTTAACTGAAAATATGTTCGGTGATATTATTAGTGATGAAGCCAGTGTGCTTAGTGGCTCGCTGGGCTTATTACCCTCCGCTTCCATGGGTAATACCACTGCTTTGTTTGAACCCATTCATGGATCGTATCCGCAGGCGGCGGGAAAAGATATTGCCAATCCGTTGGGTTCTGTTTTATCAGCAGCTATGTTGCTCGATTATTTTCAAATGCGCGAAGAGGCTTTTGCTGTTCGGGAAGCGGTGAGCTGGACATTGGCCAATGGCTTCGTTTCAAAAGATATCGATCCGATCAATAATTATTCTACCACTGCAATTGGGGACCTGTTAACAGATCATATACAAAGGAATGCAGACACCGATAACAGCGGCAGCAATGCCAGTTTAAACCGCTCAACGATTATTTAGTTTTTAGAAAGTTTACAACTTTTTAAAAACTACAGGTACTAACGCACGTTTGTAAATAAAATGCATGTTTTAATAAAATAGTTGTAATAGTTCTTTGTTTTTTGAGATGGTGGGGGTATTTTCGTTCTAACAAATCATCCATGTTGAATAGCAGATCAAATAATGTGAACTCATTTATCGCGATAATTACTATTGTGATCTTCATTATTATTCCTGCACTGCATGGAGGATGAGTCTGTATCTGGTAAAAAAATACTAAGCATAATAGCCCCGCCTCCAAAAAGGCGGGGCTTTATTTTTTATAACCGTCAATACAAAGCATAAAACAAACCGTATGGCAAATTATTATAACGAAAAAACAATACTCTACCTCAATGGTGCTTTTGTAAATGCATCGGATGCGAAAATGGATATGTATAGCCAATCATTTCATTATGGCTATTCTGTTTTTGAAGGCATCCGTTCCTATAAAACTGTTCAGGGAGAAACAAAGATTTTTAAAGCGGAAGCACATTTTGAAAGATTGAAAGCATCTGCGCGGGCATTGAACCTTCCCTATACTTACACAACAGATGAGTTGGTAGCGGCAACTTATGAAGTATTAAAACGAAATTATTTTCAGGATGCCTATATCCGCCCCGTTGTATACGCTCCGGCGAATATGAGTTTTGGTTTGAATTCCGAATCATTTATTGTAATTGAGGCATGGGAGATGGCGCCATTTTTAGG
>JAYSXR010000166.1:0-13155 GCA_043717145.1 Chitinophagaceae bacterium
AATCCTTGGGTTGGCACTGTACAAGCGGATCAATGAAGAAAATACCTCGGTAATATCGAATATTTCCATCCTTGCATTCCCAATATTAGCGAATTGAGAAAAATCGCCGGCGATCTTGGATAACTGGTCAATCTGTTCTATTAAAGTAACCGCCATATTCTCAGACAGCTTTTTTACATTGGGTGCCCCCTTCTGAATGGCTTTTTGTAAATACTGAATGCTCAGTTTCATGGGGGTGAGCGGGTTTTTGATTTCATGCGCTACCTGCCGGGCCATTTCGCGCCAGGCACCTTCCCTTTCGCTCTGGGCCAAAGCCTGGGCACTTTGTTCCAGTTTCTTCACCATTTTATTATACTCGTCTACTAACATGCCAATTTCGTCGTTCCGGTTCCAAAGAATCTCTTCATTAATTTTTCCGAGATTCATTTCCTGCATCTTCTTGCCGATAAGGCTGAAAGAAGCGGTGATCCGGCTGGTAAGAAAGAAAGCTATCGCCCCTGCAATCAGAAAAATAAAAGCATTCAGGTTGATAAGGGTTGCTAAAAATCCAGATATCTCCTGGTTCAATTCATTTTGTGAATTGAGATACGGTATATTTAGGTACGCATAATTATTACCATTATCGTCGGCCAATGGTACATAAATACTCAGGTATTCGAATGAGCCGATCCTCTCCGACTGCAGGTAGCGGATACTATGCCCTTTTTGCAATTGAAGGTAAGCTTCGGGCTCCATTTTTGTACTCAGGAGGTGTTTATTGTAAATATAGGGCTGGGTTGAAATAACGAGGTTGCCAGAGAGGTTGTAATAATTGATATCCACATTATGCAGGTCAGATATTTCGGCAATCGTTTTCTCCAGTTCAGACCTTACACCGATATTATCAGGCACATCATCAAACGCCTGCAGCGAATTCATTTTTGTATTCACTTCATTGGCCATTACCTGTATGGATTTGGATAATCTTTCTTCATTATTACGGTGGAACCGCAGAATAAAGAAAGAAATCGTGGCAATGCCTATCACAATAAAAGAAAAAACACTCAAGAAAATAATGGTAGCCTGTATCTGTGAACGGATATTGAGCCGGAGCATTTTTTTGAGTACACTCCATTTAAACCTCGCTAATAACAGGTAACTACCCAGGTGGAACAACAAAATGATAAATAAGAATGAACAGAAAAGGTATGCAAACAAAGTAACCGATTCTATTAACCAGGTATTACGTTTTACCACGAGGACCTGTTTGTTATTACCGCTGTTAAACCAAAGTTCATTATAGTCGCCTGCCTGCTTATAAGAAAATTCAAATTCAGGAATCTGATTTTTCTCTAACAGTGATGGAAAACTGTACGTATTAAAATGGTTGATGAGCCTTCCACGACTGTACACTGCATAGGCATAATTGGTATTCAGATCGGAAGCGATATCCTGCACCTGGTTAAACAGTTCTGGATATAGCGCTTCGCTTTTATATCGTTTCGATTTGATGATGACAAACAGGTAACCCAGCAGGTTTTCTTTGCCCTGTATCGTTTTTTGGTACACGTAACTAAATCCGTCTATAGAATTATCATAGCTATACAAATCAGGAATTACTGTGGGTTTCGCCTGGTTGAGTATGATGGTTTTGATGCTTGCATAATTGGTGGAATCTTCATTGAACAGGGGGTGGTATAAACTATCGAATGTATAAATGCGGGTATCATATTTATTCAGGTAGCCGGAGAAGTTCTGGTTAATCAGGCTGTCTTTGATAAATTTATTGGCATATTCACTCTCAGACAGGCGGCGGAAGTTTTGTGACAGGAATTGATCATCAAAATTAGTGGCAGCTATATTCAACAGGTTCTCACCGGAAGGGTCTGTTTGCAATGCCAGTTTTTCCGCAATTCGTTTCCGTTGTTCAAATTCTACCATCCTGTTTTGGTAGATAACAACCGAGGAAATAGACATAGCAAAAATCATCACCCAGAAAATAAAAAAACTGGATTTTAATAATGGCTTATTTATATCATTCTTCCGGATGTTCAATAAAAATACATACAACACCAGCCATAGCAATACTAGCAGATACATGCGGGTAGCGGCGCCGGCTGTAAACAAAAGCAGGTACAAAAACCCAAACAGAACAACGCCAAGTACCTGCCTGTATGGGTTTATCCTGTTTCTGATAGCAGGCATTAATAATATCTGTGAAAAATGAAAAAAGGAAAGCACCAGGAAACAAAGCAGTACAAAGCTGACAACACTGTAAACCGTTAGGCTGATGAGGTTGGTTACATCAAAAGATATTTTGGAATCCTGTACAAGGCTAACAATAACACCCACCAGCAAAAAACAGATTAAAGCAAGTACAAAAAGGCTTATATAACTATAAACATTGGCTGGCAATTTGTAAGTAACCCAGGGCCGATGGTCGTAATATGTTTTATAAAAACTTACCAGCCAAAATAATAAAACCGCATTAACAAACAAGTCGCCAAGAGAGGGATGCAGGAAATTTGAGGCATACACCGATGGGTCGAATAAAGGCAGTTTACTAAAATCAAATGGAAATGAGAACCGGTAAGCAACTACGCGTAATATAATTACCGCCCCCAATAAGAACAGGTATCCAGTACGGAAGTTACTTTCTATCACCAATTCCTGCGCCAAGGAATGAAAAAATACCAGCAGCAGTATGATGGCCAATACTCGCAATATAACAGTGATACTGTCATATGAAATAAAGGACTTCCCTTCTTTCAGTTTTATACTGTACAAGGGTTGGCCTGTTAGGTTAATAACCGGTAAAGCACCAAAATCTTTGCTGATCTGGTATTGCTTATTCAAACCGCTATACCCCGCAAAATCTGTATGCAGGTATTTGTTCTCAATAAAAAAAGACCATCGAATAGGCAACAGGGCAATCACGGCGTATTCCTGTTCCCTGATATTGATCATTTTTTTGATCATTTCAAATTCACCATTCTGGTTATCTACGAAATAACTACCCTCATTCCGCAGCAGGTCTTCGCTGTTTACATACATACGGTTTGTATTCCAGTAGCGTAGAAAAGGAAATATTTCATCCTTTTTTTGCTGGTATATGAATAACCCTATCTCCTCTTGCAAACTACCCGATACAGAAGGGGTTTGGGAGAGTAATCCTGCCAGCAATGAGGTATCAGTAAGAATATTGGCAAATTGCTTCTCCAGTGCCTGTAATCTTTGTTCTAAATTGTTTTTAACTTTATGGGGTGATGAGTGGTAGTTCCAATAATTGCTGAAAATAAATGAGATGGTGTACAACCAGGCGGCCGTAATAATCAGGTATCCGTGTTTATAAGCTGCTTTTCGTAATGAATGGATCAAGTATTGGCAGTTTGCTTTTTCACTTCATCCCAGATAGTATCCATTTCGGTGAGTGACATGTTTTCCAGTTTTTTACCCCGGGCCACAGCAATGGTTTCCATCTGTTGAAAGCGATAGATGAATTTTTTATTGGTCTTTTCCAAAACACCTTCCGGATCTAACTGCAAAAATCGTGCATAGTTTACCAGGCTGAATAAAACATCCCCAAATTCCTCCTCTATTTTTTCCTTTGAATCCAGTTTTATGGCTTCGTGCAGCTCTCCAATCTCCTCTTCCACTTTTTCCCATACATCTTCTTTATTATCCCATTCAAAGCCTACCTGCTTGGCTTTTTCCTGAATACGGGTAGCTTTTACCATAGCTGGCAATGATGGAGGAACCCCGGCCAGAACCGAGGTCTTTCCTTCTTTCATCTTTAATTTTTCCCAGTTTCGTTTTACATCTTCTTCATCTACCACTGTTACATCACCATAAATATGCGGGTGACGGAAAATAAGTTTTTCACAGATGCCGTCTATCACTTCTTTCAGTTCAAACTGCTTTTGCTCGGTCCCGATCTTTGTATAAAACAGGATATGCAACAACATATCGCCCAATTCTTCTTTAATCCCCTTCCAGTCCTCCTCTGTAACAGCATCGGCCAGTTCATAAGTTTCTTCCAGGGTGAGTGGGCGAAGCGTATGAATGGTTTGTTTCTTATCCCATGGACATTGCTCACGCAATTCATCCATGATCTTTACCAGTCTTAAAAAACTATCCGCAGTGTTTTGCATACTTACCTGTTAAATGGCCATAGCCGAAAAAATAAAGAATATGGTAAACAATAATATCATGATGATCAACGACAGGAACAATACCAGCAAATATTTTAATATGGTTTTTCCCCTTCGCTGTTCATAAAAATTACGCATGGATTTGTACCAGTAAAAGAAACCCGCCAATTCAAATATCCCTGATAGCCAACCGGGGTCAGCATTACCCAACAGGTGCAGTAATCCGGTTGAAGCCATTGCCGCCAAGATAATTATGAATGTACCACAATACAGGTGAATGGCATATACCACATGGTTCACATAAAAGAAATTTTTCTTCCTTACATACAATAATTGCAGTAATAACGCAAACAGCGGTAAAGAAGTAAATAACATTTGCGGGAAAAGGTGTTTGAATTTATCCAATATTGCATTCCAGATAGCTTTACCATCGCCATGGTATTTTTCTTTCAGGTGAATTTTCTGCCGCGCAAACCTACGCTCCAGAAAATTATCTCGTCGGGAGGCCGGTAATACCAGCTGCATCGAATCATACGCCTCTACCGTTTTATAAATGGTATCTTTTTTAGTTTCCCCCAGTATATTAAACGTGCTTGTATTAATCGTTTGTAGTCTATCCTGAGCAGTCGTATCGCGTTTTATCAGTGCGATATCACTGTCGGATGCTTCAATAGCCACCTGAATACCTTTTTGGGCTATAAGTGGCATAGAATCATTTAGGCTCTCGGTGAGATTAAGCCGCTTCTTTTCCAGTTTTTTTAGCAGGCGTGCAGCAGTAGGTTTTGCTTCATTTACCTTAATCCCTTCTTTCAACTGAAAAAAACTGAAAAAAATAAGGAAAAATAAAGCCGACGTAAAAACATACATCCTGATCGGATGCAGGTAATCGGCACGACGGCCCCGCAAATATTCATGCGATAGAAACCCAGGTTTAAATAGAAGATATTTGAGTGTACTGAAAAACTTCCCGTCGAAATGGGTGATGTCGTACATAAAATGTGCAACCAGGTGCCAAAAGCTTTCTTTGGGTTCAATATTTTCCTGGCCGCATACATGGCAAAACCTCCCATATATGGCAGCTCCGCAGTTTAAACATGCTTTTTCCTTTCTTTCGGGTAAATGAGACACTTGTTAACGTTTGACTAAAAATACAGAACTAAACGATTGCGGCAAGAACATTGGATATGATGTTTTTGGATTGTTGAAAACTGTACCTGTACATTTGATTAAAAATAGCCCTTCCATGAGATCATTACTGACCGTAATCTTTTATTTAGTTTTTTCCAGCTGTTACTGCCAGTATTATTTTAATGATATAGTTTCCACTCAGCTAAGTAATGGGCAGTATAATTTACTCCGTACCCATAAGGTTAAAAAAATAAAAGCTACCAGCTTTGAAGCTGATAACAGCATTACTGATGGTTTTTTACTGGACGAAGAGATTAGTATGGATGGAAAACGTAGCGCGCTAAATACTACCATAACTGGTGGTAAACAATCCATTACAAACCGCACATATGAGCTGAATAGATTAAAACGTACCCAAACCAACAGTAATAAGATTGATATCAGAACAGACTATACCTATACTGAAAAGGGGCAGTTGCAAAAAATATTGTTTACTACAACCGATACAGCGCAGAAAACCGTTTCAAACGAAGCACATGAATGGCAGTATGATGAAAAAGGACTGCCGCAGTCAATGCTCAGGATCAAAAATAAAATGGATACCACTTTTATTGAACTAATAAAGGATGAGCAGGGACTTATAGTGGAAGAACATTGGAAAAAGAAAAACCGCACCCTGGAAACCTATTACTATTACTATGATGCCAAAAATCGTTTAACAGATATTGTACGCTTCAATAACCGGTTAAAAAAACTATTTCCCGATTACCTGTATGAATATGATGCCAATGGCCGGGTTAGCCAAATGACACAGTTGTCTGTGAGCAGTTCCAGTTACATTGTTTGGAAATATACCTACAACGAAAAAGGCCTAAAACAAAGTGAAGCCGGTTTTGATAAAGAAAAAAAGCTGGTGGGTAAAATACAATATCTGTATGAGAATTATTAGCCGCGCCCTTAATTACCAGGCGTTACTAATTTTTCGGTGCATGATTGGGAACCTTTAATGTAAACCTGGTACCTTTTCCAAAATCAGATTTTACGGTAATATCCCCACCAATACGGGTTAATGCTTCTTTTACAATATATAACCCAATGCCCAGCCCATTTCTGTAATCGGTACTGCGGAAGAATATCTGGAATATCTTATTTAGGTGATCATCAATAATGCCAACCCCGTTGTCTTCAATTAAAATGACCGCTTCCTTCCCTGATACGGCAACACTTATTTTTACTTTCGGGTTTTCCTCATCCTGTCGCTGGTATTTAATAGCATTGGAAATCAGGTTATTCAATATAAGTGATAGCCTGAAACCATCGCTCCTGAATTCAATTGCCTGGTTAACATGCACGTCAAAAACAATTTGCGGGTTTTGCATATTGCACAGCAGGATGCTCTCATTCAGAACGCTGCTGAAATCAATCACTTCATTCACATTATCTACCCGGATGCCTTTATAATATTCAATGATTTTATGAATAAAAACATCCATTTTATTTACACAGCTTTCTATCATCCCATAATAATTATGAGGGTCTTCCAGCGGCTGTTGCAGTTTGGCGAGGTTAAGTATCCCTAAAATATTGGCCAATGGTGCCCTCAAATCATGTGAGGTGCTATAAACAAAACGGTTTAACTCATCATTGGCCCTTTCCAGTTCGTGTACTTTATTTTTCAGTTCCTGCCGGGTTGAATAAACTTCGTATGCATTTTGGATGGCATTTTGTAATTCCACCTCATCCCATGGTTTTTTTATATAACGGAAGATTTCTCCAGTATTAATGGCATCAACAATCGCTTCAATGTCTGAATAGCCCGTCATTAAAATCCGCATGGGATTGGGATGTGCTTTTCGTACGATGCCAAAAAATTCTACTCCAGTGATTTTCGGCATACGCTGGTCGGCAATAACTACCTGTATATCGTTATCATTTAATATACCTAACCCCTCAGCTACAGTAGTAGCCGTAAAAATTTCATAATGCCGCCTAAAACCCGCCTGAAAAGCCAGGAGGTTATTGGTCTCATCATCTACATACAGCACTTTTATTTTCGAATCTGTTTTGATATTCATGTATATAGGTTAGACTACAGCTGTTTCTGGCAATTTATGATATAAAGTTATAATAAATTCTGAGCCATTTCCCTTTGACGATAATACGTCAATTTTCCCTTCATGCCGTTGAATTATTTTAAATACAATAGACAAACCAAGTCCTGTGCCTTCCCCTACATCTTTTGTAGTAAAAAAAGGATCGAATATTTTTTGCCGCACTTCATCGCTCATTCCAACGCCGGTATCTTTGATGTGTATCTCAATTCGGTCGCCAATGTCTTTTGTACGTATGGTAATGAATTCAGATTCATTCTGATGTTCTTTTTCTTTGATAGCCTGTATACCGTTACTCAGAATATTCATAAAAACCTGGTTAAGCTTGCCAGGCAAGCACTCTATATTTCCGTTGGCCTGGAAGTCTTTTTCAATTCTTACATTATCCGGTAACATGTTCTTGAGCAAGATCAATGTAGAATCAATACCCTCATGGATATTAACCGTTTTAATCTCACTTTCATCCAGCCTGCTAAAATTGCGTAAGCCTAAAACAATTTCGGCTGTGCGTTCTGCCCCATCCTGTATGCCTTTCACGAGGCTGTCAATTTCAGTTTTTACATAATCAATATCAATCTGTTTTTTCAGTTTTTCTATATTCATCAGTTGAGCCGGTATATCTGCATTGTCTGTTGTATGCAGTTTGTCATACTCATCAATAATCCCTATTAGGTCATTAATATCCAGTTGCAGGGGCTTAATATTTGATTTTACAAAATTGATGGGATTATTGATCTCATGCGCAATGCCCGCTGTTAACTGGCCAAGTGAAGCCATCTTTTCTGCTTCTACCAATTGTATCTGTGTGTCTTTCAAATCCTGTAAAGCAGAACTTAAGTTGGTATTGGAAGATTGCAATTCTTCGGTCCGTTCGGTCACTTTATTTTCCAGGTTTACATTCTGATCACGCACCAGTTGTAACACTTCGGCCTGTGATTTTTCTTTTTCCCGCCTGAGTAAATTTATTTTATCGGCCAATGCAATAGATAAGAGTATCCCTTCAATAGCCGATCCTACATATAAAATATAGGTAGTAAAATTATTATACGGAAGAACATTAAAGTTGCGTAAAACAAATATGATGATCCCGCCCAGAAAAGCTATCCAGGCAACAAAATAAAAATAGGCAGGTTTGTATTTTTTTTTAATGGCAATATAACCCGATGCACTCAGCAGGAGCAAGCCCCCAATTAAACTGATGCTATTTAGAATAGTATAACTGATGCTGTTTACATTAAACAAAGTCAGTACAATAGCACCTACATAAAAAACGATTAACAGGAACAGCCAGAAATTAAGTTTCGGTGTATATAATTTTGTGTGAAGAAAAGAAATGGCAAAAGTAATGCCCCCGATACCTGCTAATGCGGAAGTTACGGGTAAAGCATAATCATTGATACGGGGATAGTTGGGCCAGAAATACTTAAACCCATAACCCGCCAATATAACCTGTGCAATACCCAGTAAAAAAAGATACATCACATAGATGAGGTAACTATTATCCCGCGTAGAAAAATACAGGAAAAGATTATACAGAAAGATGGCAAGCATAATACCCATATAAATGCCAATCACCATTTCCTGTAAGCTCAGGGAAGTGTTTAATGAATGTTCGTTTTCAATGAATAAAGGCAATAAAACCTGGTGTTTGCTTTTGATCCTGATAAAGTAGGTACCCGAATCGCCTTTATTAAGGTACAGCTTGCATATATAAAAAGGACTTACCTGTTTGGTAGCATCAAATGCAAAAGCATTACCTGATTGGGTTAGTAAATGCAGCTTCACACCCTCTTTCTTATAAAATGCCAGCTCAGAAATATTGGCATACTGCAAATCAACAAACAGTGTTGAGTCATCCGTTTTATTGAGGATAGAAAATTTTACCCAGATAGTACCTGCTACAACCGGCAGTATAGATATATCACTCTTCGATTGAACAAATCGTTCCGATCCGGAGATATTATCCGTTGTGTATTGGTGATTACTGTCAATTAAGATGAAGGTATTGGTTCCAACCGGTATAGGGTTCCCGGCTGTTTCAACCACCAGTTGCGCCTGTGCAAAAGAAAATGGCGGCACAAAAAAACACCCTAGACACAATAACATACACAGTGGCCCGCACATGGATATCCTATATTTATTTACTCGAGAAAAAAAAAGCATAGATCATACGTTACTTTTACCAAATAAAGGGAATAATCCGCTTTGTATTTTCTTTATAATCCTGGTATTGTTTCCCAAAGTAAGAAGAAAGCATCTTTTCTTCAACGCCAATTCGCAAATAGTAAGCAATCGTCATGGAAATAATGGCTATTGCTGTTGCCCATAACGAATTAAGGAAAAGCGGGCATCCTACCAATGCCATAAAAGCCCCCAGGTAACTCGGATGGCGAACCCAATGATAAGGACCCGACCGCACCAGTTGGTGATTACTGGTTAAAGTAACAGTTGCTGTAAAATGTTTGCCTAATGTTCGGATGGCCCATACACGTATAAATATGCCAGTTATCAGCAGACAGGCACCGGTTATGGTTAAGATCGCAGAAGATTCAATGGCATTGTTCAGATAAGCCCATTCGGTAACAGATGCAACAACTGTTAAAGAAGACATAATCAATATGATGAGAATGGAAGATTTATCGCTACCCTTATCCCTTCTGGTTTCTTCTGCACTAAAGGCGGGCTGGCTTAGCCATAAACAGGCAGCTGCCGCCGCTAATAAAATGGATTTATAATGAAAGATCAATTCAGGCCTTGCAGCAAGCGGTGCAAAATTTAGTAGCAGGATGGCTACAATCGTAAAAATGGTTTTATTCATTAGGGCGGTCTTCTTTTATCTTCAAAGGAATTTTAAATTCTGAAGGATTGGCGCCCTTTACTTCAAGATCATAATGTACTTTAACGAAAATATCTTTAAAAGGAGATTTTTCCATCGAAGTAGATTGCAGGTTTTTACGCAGCAATAACATCTTTTCCCTTTCTCTGGGATGGGCATGCGTTAAGTTAACCGCATCAGATAAAAAAACGGCAGTTGCCAACAGATCTATTTTGGGATAATAAAAAGTGCCGTCATTCCCAACAGTTTTCAAAATACTGCTCCCAATCCATTGATTAAACCTAACGGTAGCAGGTGAACAAAGCGAAAACATTGTACTAAGTCCGATCTGTTCAGCAATAACCACCGCTGCTATGGAAGGAAAAAGGCTGCCTATACCCAGACCGGCCACTTCTTTGGAGTTCCATAGCCCGCATAACTCACCGGTACCATATTGTGCACAGTCTGCAACGATATCGTAAATCTTATCATCCATAAAACCGGTTGCATCTTCAATGGGAAGTTTGGTATTACCATTGGCCGCATGAACACGTGCGCCACCATATAATTTTTGCCGATCCAGCGATTCTACCACAATTACAAATACAGCAGGATTATTGGCCCATTCATTATTAGAAGAAGTAACTTTTATAATGCCATGGTGCTCTAAAACATGCCGGTGGCCATCAATAAATTTTTGACAGGTTTCAGGATTATCAGTTGCCCTGAAAGCCCGGATACGGATTTCAGTCTGCAACGCTACATCTTCATACATCAGCTAGGGGGTATTTAGCACGAACAAAATAACAAAACTATACGCGCTTTTATGATAATATTGTTTAGAATCTACGTTTTTGTTTAATTTTAAGATATTTATTTGATTATAACCCCCCTACCAATAAATTATGGAAGAGAAAAATATCAATGTTTTGTACATTGATGATGAGCCCAACAACATCACTTCCTTTAGGGCTGCCTTCAGAAGAGTGTTCACCATATTCACTGCTGAATCTGCCGAAGAAGGCAGGGCAATTCTGGAGAAAGAAAAAATTGATGTCATACTGAGCGACCAGCGGATGCCTAAAATGACCGGTATTGAATTCTTTCAATCCATTTTGGAAACATACCCCAACCCGATACGAATATTGATTACCGGCTATACAGATATTAATGCCGTGATTGATGCAATTAATGTAGGACAGGTGTACAAATACCTCTCCAAACCCTGGAATGAATCGGATGTAAAAAACGGTATCGAAAAAGCGTTTGAGGTAATTGAATTAAGAAGAAAAAACAAAGAACTCACAGAAAAACTGATTGAGTTAAATGAAAAGCTGGAGTTTTTAGCGAGACAAAATCTGTTATCATGAAACCTTTAAGAAAGTTTGCCTGTAAATCTTACATGCTGTAAATTAACAAAACTCTTGGGTTCGTGTTTCTTTGCGACTTAAATCCAGCCCTAAAATCAGTCAAAAAGAAGAAAATTTCACTCTCTTTTTCTATATTTTTTTTTTCGATCAATGACTTTTTTTGGTGGCAATTTTGAATGTCCTGTTTTAAGATAATTAACTATTGAGGTTTCCCCTGTAGTTCAAAATATCTATTCGGTTAATTAGCTTCCTAATACTTTCTAAGGCACTGATTTTAACTCCTCTAGCGAAAAGCCAGGTTGTGTACATGCCAACTATGCAGGAACAAGTAATGAATAATTATTTTCAAATCAAGTATGATGTTAAGCAGTTGATTAAACGAGAAGTTACCACGTTGGTTAAGGAGATCAAAGCCCGGGAGGCGGTAGAAGACGAAAAGTTCTTCCTCAAAAATGTCGATTGTTTTAAACCTATATCTTTACATTTTTATTATAAAATAAATTTATAAATTTAAATACTTTTGTTTTATTAAAATTAAATATTTAATTTTAATTATTATTTTAAAGCTATACATTTATGAAACAGCGAAAACAAAGGTTGATTTTGGAGCAGGTAGACCGAAAATTGGAACTTTTCAAGCCACTTCTGCACATGCCAATACCCTCTGAAGGATGGATACATACTGTTCGCACTGCTTTGAACATGTCGCTTAGGCAATTGGGGAGTAAAATGGGAAGTTCCCCCCAGGGAATAAAGGGACTTGAAAAAAGTGAAAAAAACGGAACCATTACCATTCAATCATTAAATGATTTGGCAAAAGCACTTGATCTGAAACTTGTCTATGGGTTTGTACCAATTGACGGATCACTGGATAAAATGGTCAAAAGGAAGGCTATGGATATGGCGAACCAGATCATTAGCCGCACATCCAATACTATGAAACTGGAAGACCAGGAAAATGACAAGGAAAGAATATCAAAGGCTTTATCGGAAAAAGCGAATGAAATAAAGAACGAAATGCCTAAATATTTATGGGAATAATATTAACGTATCAGGACGGCCAAACGCCATTGGAGGAAGATGAAAAAAAGGGCCTTTTAATAAAGAGTATTACTACGCAGGGTGAACTGAACGAAGCCGAACAACTCAATATTGAGAGTGCTATTGAATGGACAATCAGAAAAAAATTCAGTCAGGCAGAAATCGTCAGTGAAGATTTTATCCTTCAATTGCATAAAAGAATGTACAGTGAAGTGTGGAGATGGGCAGGAACATTCAGAAAAACTAATAAGAATATCGGCGTAGATAAATTTCAAATAGACATTGAATTAAAAGCTTTGATTGTCGATACTGCCTACTATATAGAAAACAAAACTTACGACGATGAAGAGTTGGCCTTACGTTTCAAGCACCGAATAGTAAACATCCATTGTTTTCCGAATGGCAATGGCAGGCATTCCCGGCTAATGGCAGATGTGATCATCAGTGATATATTTGGGAAACGGGTTTTTTCCTGGAGTATGCAAAACCTGGATAAACAAGGCGAAGCAAGGGCAAATTATCTTGCTTCCATCCGTGCTGCTGATAATGGTGATTTTGGG
>JAYSXR010000167.1:0-4328 GCA_043717145.1 Chitinophagaceae bacterium
TTAATATCATTCAACAATAAATATCACCTATGGCAAGCAAAAAGTACATGTTAGTAGTAGCACTGATCGTTCTGATACAGTCGGTCGGATTAGCTCAAACAGATTGGGGTTGGGATTGGAAAGACACTTCCAAAATCTCAGTAACAAACATGCCCCAACACAATGAGTTTTTAAATAACCAATATCCCTACCCAGCTAAGCCTCGTAATCAGTGGGAACTTGGTTTTGGCGCTGGTTACACGTCCGTTACGGGTGATATGCCTTCAAACGCGGGATTTGGTGGTACGATTACCTTACGTAAGGCAATCAGCCATGTTTTTTCTATCAGGAGTGGCCTTACCGGAATGCTTAATTCCGGCACCCCCAGCGCTTATGACATTGCTGTAGGTCAGGTTGCTTACAAAAATCAAACACACCAGTTAAGTATTGACGTCATCGCGTCTTTGAATACCCTGAGTAATTACAGGGGCAATCCAAAGACTAATGTCTACGTTTTGGCCGGTTACAGCCTGAATGCCGCCAGGGTACTTTATAAAAACCCTAATGGGGCGCAACCAGGCGGATATTCTATTTTTTACGGTTTGAATAATCCAAATAGCCAATCAAATACCATTACAACATTAGGTGGTGCTACCATTAATAACAGGCATGCATATACTTTATTCCATGGCCTTAATCTGGGTGGTGGTATAGCATTTAAATTAACCAACCAAGTTAACATCGCCTTAGAACAGAAATTCACTTTTACCGGTCCAGGATATGATTATCTTGACGCATGGAAAACCGGTAACAGTAATGATTACTACTCTTTCACCAGCGCCAGGCTGAATATTAACCTTGGTAATACTGCTAAAAGGGTACAACCATTATGGTGGCTTAATCCAAATAACTACGTTTATAGCGAGTTGAATATGCCTAAGCACATGAAATTACCAAAAGTGGTATTGCCTGATGCAGATGGTGATGGCATAACTGACCAATTTGACCTTGAGCCTAATACACCAAAAGGTGCACCGGTTGATAGTCATGGTGTTGCTAAAGATACTGATGGCGATGGTGTTCCTGATTACAGGGATAAAGAAATCCTTACCCTCCTGAAATGTTTCCCTGTAAACAATGATGGTGTTGGTACTTGCCCTGAGCCTGCTTGTTGCAAAGAGATCAGAGACATGCTTGCGAATATGAAGCCTGTTGAAAAAGCTCCTGAATGCACAATCAGTAACTTACCAAGTGTACAATTTAAAGGCAATGCTAAATTGACAAAAGCTGCTGAAACGGTTTTAGCCAATGCAGCTGCTACTATCAAAGCCAATCCTAACTGTAAAGTAAAAGTGATTGGTTATGGTACTGCCAGCAAAGCAGCTCAGCAATTAAGTTGGGAAAGAGTAAATGCTGTTATCAAGTACTTAGTTGAAAAACAAGGTGTTTCTGAAAGCAGGTTACTGTTCCAATACGGAAATGACGGAGATTCTAATACTGTAGATCTGCAAGGAACTATGGATAGCGGTCCTAATACCGTACCGGCTCCACATCCAAACTTGAAAAGCAAATAGAATACAGATTCAGATATAATTGTAAAGAACCCCACTGTTTAGTGGGGTTCTTTGTTTTTTGGATGAAAATGATTTCAGGGTGATTTGATCAGGGGTTAAACAGGTTAAAATGGAGCTCACCAAAATTCTGGAGGGAAGAAAGTTTCAGGTCCGCCGCGCCCCATCTTTCGTCTTTTGTTTGAGACGCATGGGGAACAATCACGCATTTCATCCGGGCCGCTTTTGCGGCTATCATACCATTATAAGAATCTTCAAAACAAATACATTCAAGCGGTGCGGTGTTTAAGAGTGTTGCGCAATTGAGGTACACCTGAGGATGTGGTTTGCCAAATAATAAATCCTCCGCAGAAGAAGTGGCATGCAGGTAGTGACTGATGCCGGTCATGCCCACCACCAATTCAATTAATGCAGGTGGAGAAGAAGTTGCCAACCCTATTTTAAATTGCTTTTTATAAAAAAAATCGAAGATATACTGTACACCGGGCATGATCTTTCCTTTGTGCTCGATCTTATTTAAAACGAGTTCGACTATCTTCTTCTCGGCCCTGGCATGTTCTTCATTACCGATATTATAATAAGAAAACCACCATTGTACAAACTCTTTGGTACGTAGGCCGGTAGTCGTTTTGTATTGTTCTTCGGTAAGATCTACCCCATATAATTTGAAGACTTCGGAAGCGGCTTCGTTCCATAACGGTTCGCTATCGACCAGTAACCCGTCAATGTCAAAAATAACTGTGCTCAGTTGCATACGCTTGTTTAAAGAAGCAAATGTATTGGTAGGTCTTGATAGAACAGTTACTAAGGTTGACTTATTTTTAAAGAATAAAATAACAATTTCTTTACATTCCCTTAATTTGCACAGCTTGTTAAAACGTTTGCCATGAAATTAATTGAGCGGTTTAAATACATTAACGTCATTCGTTCAGTTGTATATGGGATAGTGGGTGTATTCACTTATCCTGGACTGGTTATGTTTAATAAGATAAAAATTGAGGGTACGGAACATTTGCGCAACCTGCCAAGACAAAATGTATTGTTCGTGAGTAACCACCAGACCTATTTTGCCGATGTAATCGCTTTCATACATATTTTTTGCGCAGTCAAGTGGAGAAAGCATAACAAATTGGGAATTCCCTATTACCTAATCAACCCATTTACCAATGTATACTTTGTTGCTGCTGAAGAAACCATGAATGGTAGCTGGATAAGCCGCTTGTTTAAAATGGGCGGAGCTCTTACCATTAAAAGAACCTGGCGTGCTGAAGGGAAAGAAATTGCGAGGAGCCGCGATGAATGCGATACGCGAAAAATTGATGAGGCACTTGATAAAAGTTGGGTGATCACTTTCCCGCAAGGTACTACCAAACCTTTTGCACCCGGAAGAAAGGGAACGGCACACATTATTAAAAATAACCGGCCGGTTGTTATTCCCGTTGTGATCAATGGGTTTTGGCGGGCATTTAATAAGACGGGCCTTGTGTTTAAAAAGAAAGGATCTATATTATCCGTTCGTTTTAAAGAACCCATGATCATTGACTATACACAACCTGTTGAAGAAATACTGGACCAGGTAATGGATGCTATTGAACAGAGTAAGAACTATATGCTGAAAAGCAAACACCATGTGATGCATCTGCTGGACAAATAAATAAGGAAAAGTTTAAACCGTAACACCTTTGCATCGAACCAGTAGACTAAGTAAACTGAAGACACCTAATCTTTAAAGAATAAAGCTTTCAATTCATTGGCATCATCGGGTTTCATTTTTCCGGCCAGTATTAAACGTATCTGCCTTCTTCGTAAAGCACCTTCAAACAAACGGGTTTCTTCCTCAGTTTCAGCAATCATCTGTGGAACAATGCGTGGCTTGCCATTTGGATCAAGGGCCACAAAGGTGAAAAATGCTTCATTGCTTTCATATTTATACTGGTGTAGAAGGTCCTCACCCCAAACACGGATATTGATCTCCATGGAAGTATGAAAAGCGCGGGAAACCTTTGCTTCTATATGTACCACATTGCCAAGTTTAATGGGATTTTTAAAACTCAGGTTATCAACGGATGCTGTCATACTTGGAGTATTGCAATGCCGGCCTGCAGCAATGCCTGCAGCAATATCCATCCAATACATTAACCGGCCGCCCATGAGGTTGCCGAATGTATTGGTATCGTTAGGTAAAACCAATTCATTCATCACTACAAAACTTTCACTTGCTTTCTTTGCGTCCATTATTTTTATTTGATGGCAAAGATACAGTCATGCTGTTAACGAGCAATAGCTTGCGGTATGCGAGAACAGCGGCAGTGCAGCCTGCTTATCATATAATTATTTGTTCCATTTTTTCCAGATAAGCATTATCCACATCTGCACCAATGCCCGGTGCATCTGACAGTTGCAAATGCATACCTGAATAGCTTACACCACCTACAACGGGGTCAACTAAATGACCCAATAAGCAGGTATCCAGATCATAGAATTTGATATTGTCTTTTGCCATGGCAAAGTGTACTTTAGCTGTTAAAGCAAGCCGGCTTTCCAGCATGCCTCCCATCATACAAGTAATATGGTTTTTTTCGGCTACTTCGTTAATCAGTAGGGCTTCCTGGATACCACCACTTTTGGCAAATTTGATATTGATATAGGCACAGGCTTTATTGCGGATGATACGTTCGGCATCATGGTGTGTGAAAACGCTTTCATCCGCCATTAAAGGGATAGGGGACAGTTTACATAATCCGGGAAGTAACTCATCGTTCCATTTGCCAATGGGTT
>JAYSXR010000168.1:0-4328 GCA_043717145.1 Chitinophagaceae bacterium
TTTGCCTTTATCATAATTATAGGTATGGCTTATTTTATCTCCTCACAAATTTTTAGTTTTGGGGATGACTTGCCGGTTTTAAAAAAGAAGTTTCTCGAATTATTTACCAGTTTCCAGCATTTGCTGCAAAAAGACCTGGGCATTACCCTAAAACAACAGGATCAATGGCTCACCGAAGCGGAAGCGGGGATGAAACCGTTAATCGGACAAACACTTGGTACTGTGGCAGGCACTTTGGGGGTATTCTTTCTTTTGCCCGTTTACACTTTTCTATTCCTGTATTATAAAAACCTGATCCTGCATTTTTTATATGAAATTTTTGCTGATACAGATTCAAAAAAAGTAGCCGAAGTATTACAGGAAACGAAAGGAGCTATACAACGTTATATGGTGGGCCTGCTTCTGGAAGGAATGGTAGTTGCCGTTCTTAATACTACTGCGGTATTTATATTTGGCATAAAATATGCAATTCTACTAGGCCTGCTTGGCGCCTTACTTAACCTCTTACCCTATATAGGCGGAGTTATTGCTATTCTGCTTCCGGTTATAGTGGCTACGATTACAAAAGATGGAATTAAAACGCAATTGGGTATAACAGCCGCCTTTCTTTTAATTCAGTTCATAGACAATCATGTACTAATACCGCTGATCGTTTCTTCTAAAGTACAGATTAATGCATTTATTTCTATAGTGATCGTATTGTTGGGCGGGGCGCTTTGGGGGGTATCGGGCATGTTTCTATCCATCCCATTTATCGGTGTACTTAAAATAATCTTTGACCGAATAGATGAACTAAAACCATGGGGTAAACTATTGGGTACCGAAATTGTTACCGTACAAAAATTACAGATAGGAAAAAGAAAAAGTAAAATAAAAGCAGAATAATCATCCCACTTGTATTTTACTTTTTCATCAACACCTTATAAAAGCAGCGGCTCTATATGATCATCTTACTTATAAAATCAATCGCTCTCACTCTCTGAAACGGTTGTTGTTCTTACAACGCCACCATCCTCTTTATGGAAAGTGGTTGTTTTGCTGCTTCGGCGACTGGTTCCACCCCCTAATAGTAATAATAACAAAAGTAATACGATAGCACCAGCTACCCACATCCAGTTACGTCCAAACCAGCTACCCACATCATTCCCGTTTATTTCTACTTTTGTACTCTCTTGTGCCCATGATACCATTTGAAATATAACAGTCATAAATAGGGTGAGGAAAGCTTTAATCCTAAAACGCAAGGTTACTTGTTTCATAGTATTTTTTTTAATGATAAGATAACAGGTAATAAGTTCGCTGCCCATAACTGGTAAGCCTAAAAACCCATAATTACCTTACAAATTTGGTGATATTCGTCCTGTAAGATGTTACACAATGCCTTGGAATAATTACATGATTCCCACATTCATCATTGTGTACATTAAAAGATATTTACATCCATTAGCTGAATATGTATGAAAAAATTGATTGTACGTGAAACCGAGTCGTATGGGTTAAAGTAATCGGAAATCAGGCATACACTATTTCTAAAGCATCAAATGCTTTTTCTTCCAAAACAATCCTGACAATGGATGACCCGTCAATTTCCCATTTAATCAGCCGGATATATCCATCGGCAATTTCAATTCCCGTTATATCCCCATCACTAAAACAGCAACAGCCAGCATTAAAATAAGTAGGCAATATTTTTTCGTACTGATCGAAAATAACAGGCTGTTCTGCCCGGCGCGAATTTATTTCTGTAGCTAACAACGCACATTGTTTCTCATCTTTACTAAGATGAGCCAAATCAAATTGTTTAAATAATTTCTCAAGCAAAGTAAGTGACCCAAATACCGGTTGATGGGTATGCCCAGTTATCAGTACGAGGTTAGTTTGCTGTGAGCTCCATTCATACATCATACTGTTATGCAAAGATTTTAACTGGCTGTTGTAAGCAGGGGTATTCGGATTGATTGCCAGCAGCGATTGCAGCGGGCCCCATATTCTCGATACAAAGAATTTACTGAACCAGTTACCATCGCTTTGTTTATCGCCCTGGTGGCCGTGGGTTAAAAAAATATCCAGTTGCTTACCTGCAACAATTATTTTTATGATTGCCCCTTCGTAAATTTTCACAGCTGCCCCATACATACTTTTTAATTGTACTGCCGAAAATGGGTCTTGGTCCCAAAACAAGTCGTGGTTACCAAATATTTTCGTAAAGGCATTTCGTTGAACGAACAATGTTTCCCTTTCGAAAGACAGTATATTTTTATTTCTTACCGAAAACAAATTATTCTCCCACAGTTCTTCGCCATCACCAAGACAGATATAATGAAAGTTTTGTTGGTTGTAATAATCCAACGCATACAGATAAGTGTTTTCACAGACCATAAAATCATCTGCCCCATTTTTGGCCCCTTTGTGCTGATCTGATAAGATAATAAACTTATCTTTTGTCATATCGGGTTCAATGATGAGTCCCTTATCTGTCTTACCCGCCTGTATTTTTAAAAACAGGTCATGCAAGGCCTGGAAAATAATTGCTTTATCAGGGCGGGACGAAAACTTATCGGCCAGGCGGATAACTAGTTTGGTTAATATACGTTGAAGAAACTGCCTGATCATTATACCTACAAAGTATCACAATTTCCTGAGCCGAAAATAAAAATCAATAATTTGAAAGTGACCCCGATGCTTATAAACCAATATGATTAATAGTTTCTTTTGTATGATTTATTTTCGAAAAGAAATGCAGAAGTTTTTCCTTTACCGGTTTTAAATTTTGTAGTCAGGGTTATTCTTTCTGTAATACCCGGTAAAAAACAAACGAAATGAAGGTGTGGCCCTTTTGCATAGCCGGTGCTACCGCTTACTGCAATCGTATCCTCTTTCATAACTAACTCACCAACAGCAACCCTTGCACCATTATATTGAATATGCGCATACTCAGCAAATGTGCCATCGGGGTGGGCAATTAATACATAATTGGCCATTTGCTTGCACTCTTCCCTCAAACAGGTTTCATAATGCTCCTGAACAACAGCAGCCACCACTCCTTCCCTTGCGGCAAGTATAGGCGTGCCTTCACGCATTTTAAAATCCAGCGCATTTATATTATGATGCGTAAACGATCCATTATACCCCTGTTCAACCCTAACCTGCAAGCCTTTACTGTAAGGAAGATCATATAAGTAATCAGCATCGTAGGTAAATTGCTTTACGTTGCCAAACACTGCGTTATAGGTATAAGAATATGTAACAGCTTTCCCCTTTTTAATCCTGCTTAATTCAACAAGTTTACTTTTTTCGGGTCCGGGTGGTATAACGTATACTTTATCTTCCGCCTCAACCGCTGTCATATTATTCAATTGCAGGTTTAATAAAACAGAAAGCGGGCATACTTCATTATTTACGCCATATAGAACAGTTTTACCATTTTCTTTTTCAGCAAATATTTTAATATTTTTTTGCGAAAAAGTAATTGTACCGTAAAAAGATAAAATAATACACCAGATAATTCTCACTATAACTTGTTTTATAAAAAAAAGCGTAGCAAAATGCTACGCTTATACGTTTTATATGAATTGGTTAATGGTATTCGTTACAAAATGTAAAGTATTTTATTCAACAGGTTTTTTAACAACACGCCCGGACTTTCTATCCTTAGACCTTCCAATTATATAACCTGTACCTGCACCTGCAGCAGCACCTATGGCAGCACCTTTTAAATTATGGCCTATAATTCCACCTGCTATGGCACCGGCACCCGCTCCAATTAATGTTCCTTTTGCAGCTGAACTCATTCCTCTTCTTGCAGGGGCTTCAGTTGCTCCACCAGATCCTGAACTTGAAGAGGTTACACTGGTACCCGTATTATTATTTCCACTATTGCTATTATTCCTGTTTTCAGCTCGTCTTCTGGCGGCGGCGGCTGACGCTTCATTATTTCTGGCCTCCCTTTCAGCTTTAACACGAGCCTGTTCTTCTAAAATAGCCTTTTGTTTAATAGCTGTAGTATCTACGAGGACAACAGTTTCTTTTGGTTTTCCATTACAGGCTGCAAAAAGTGCAGCAATGGTAATGGCTAGGAAAATCTTTTTCATAATCATTCGTTTTGTTTTTAAATCTTTTAGAAATGAATACATGGAAAAAAGCGTGCCAGACTTTTTGTGATAAAGTAAGATACCTCCTTTATCCAGCTTTGTACTGCAAAAATACTTGTAAATGTTACTGATTTTATACCTAAGACAGAAAAAGATTGTCGAAAAAAATTGCCTCGGATTATTTAACAAAAAATATTTTAATCTCCCTTTTACATTCAGAACTTATTAAATACTGGT
>JAYSXR010000169.1:0-4303 GCA_043717145.1 Chitinophagaceae bacterium
CAGGTGCAATGCAGAGTAGCTACGTACAGCATGGATAAACGCTGAAAGCATCTAAGCGTGAAACCAACCTCAAGATGAGTTTACTTTTAAGGGTCGTCAAAGACTATGACGTTGATAGGCTATAGGTGTAAGGCTGGTAACAGCGAAGCCAAGTAGTACTAATTGCCCGTAAGCTTTATTTTTTTTCTTGTAATTCATTAGCATCCCAATATGTAACTTATTATTCGTACGCTAAGGCCGAAAGCAAAACGCTTCAGGCAATAGATACGGATTTTGCTATAAGTGTTTAACGTTCTACGTTAAGCCCTTCAGCTTTTAAGATCTTATGGTGGTTTTGCCGGGGGTGTTCACCTCTTCCCATTCCGAACAGAGAAGTTAAGTCCCCCATGGCCGATGGTACTCGCATCACGCTGGGAGAGTAGGTAGCTGCCATATTTATTATAAAAACCCAATCAGTTTTACTGGTTGGGTTTTTTATTGTACATAACTGAACCGTTTGAGATTTGAATAATTTTCTGAGAATTAAATATCGCCAACCTGTCACCTCTTTTGCTGTTGCGGTTAGTATTTATTTTAGCTTTTCCTGCCTTTCTTATAAACCAGCAATTCCCCGTCGGCTTTTCTACCTTAATTAAAACGATTAGAAGAATACCTAGTGAATGGTTGTGCAATCGCGTAATAAATTCTTGTTCGCAAGTCATTGTTTTTTTCGACTGGTTTCACAAAATGAAATGCAGGAAAATATTGTATAACAAAATGGGCTCGCATAAAAAAAGTCCGGCGAAAAGGCCGGACTTGAATAGAATTTTGATTTGAGTGTGGGATTAATACCTGTTGTATCCACCGCCGCCACCGCCACTGTTGCCACCACCACTGTTGCCACCACGATCGCGGTTGTATCCGCCACCGCCGCCGCTGCCACCACGGCTTCCGCCGCCACCGCCGCCACCATAACCGCCACGGCTTCCGCCGCCGCCGCCACCACCACCAAAGCTCTTCTTCTTGAAGCCGCCTCTTTCGCCTTCTGGACGTGGGGTAGATTCGTTAACAACGATCTTACGACCTAACACTTCTGTATCGTGTATAGCCGCTATCGCAGTGCGGGCTGCTTCATCATCAGCCATTTCAACAAAACCAAAACCTTTGCTGCGGTCGTTGTTGAATTTGTCGGTAACAATTTTGGCGCTGGTTACTTCGCCATAAGGTGCAAACAGGTTTTGCATGTCTTCACTGGTCATGTTCCAGTTAAGATTTCCAACGTAAATGTTCATGTTCTAAAAAAAATTAAATGATCAAAAACCAATGAGAAAACAGTAACCAAAAACCGCGAAGCATTTACGTAAAAAAACCTTCTGGAATATGGAAGAACTGTCATTGGACTTTCGAAGATAGGGTTTTTCTATAAACAGTCATATTTTTTCTACAACTGCACCCAGACGGGTATTTAAACAAAAAAACCTGTTCCGAGGAACAGGTTTTTTCAATATTTCGCGCTTTCAGGGTTTATTCTGCAACTACTTCAAAATCAATCTCAATAGCGTTTCCGTTACCAAAATCAATAGAAGCTTTGTGCGTGCCCAATTCTTTTACTTCATCAAGAATAGAAATACGCTTGCGGTCTATTTCATAACCTTTCTGGTCACGGATCGCACGGGTAATCTGTAAAGAAGTAACGCTACCGAATATCTTTCCGCTGGTACCGGTTTTGGCACCAATTGTAACCGGAGAAGCCTTCAATATTTCGATAACCTTATTGAGTTCGGCCAACATAATGGCTTCTTTCTTGGTCTTCACTTTCAGGCGTTCTTCCTGCTGCTTCAGATTAGAAGCATTGGCTTCTACAGCAAGCTTACTAGGAATGAGAAAATTTCGCGCGTAACCGTTTTTCACTGTAACTAGCTCATTGCGGCCACCCAGGTTGTCTACGTCTTGAATTAAAATGACTTGCATATGTTGTTTTTTAGTCCCAAGAGCCCAGTACCGCTTCCGGCGGAACTGTCCCCATCTGTTTATAAACAGATAAGGTTAGGGAAGGTTACTAATGAATGTTTTACTTCAACAGATCAGTTACGTAAGGTAACAAAGCCATTTGACGGGCTTTCTTAACAGCGTCCTGGACTTTACGTTGGTATTTCAGCGAGTTCCCACTCAAACGGCGCGGTAATAATTTACCCTGCTCATTGATAAATTTTTTCAAGAAGTCGATGTCCTTATAGTCAACGTATTTGATGCCATATTTTTTGAAGCGGCAGAATTTTTTCTTCGGCTTCTCCTGCTTAATGGCGGTCAGGTATTTGATTTCATTCTTTGCCATGATTAAGCTTCAATTTTATCCTGCATTGCAAATCCGCCATTTCTTTTAACGTGGTTGTACTCGACGGCGTATTTATCGAGACGTGTGATCATGTGGCGCATTACCTGCTCATCGCGCAACAACTGGATCTTGAGTTTTTCATTAAGGTCTGACGGACCAGTGAATTCATACAGCCAGTAGATGCCAGTGGTTTTTTTCTGGATCGGGTAAGCGAGTGATTTTAATCCCCATGGATTGGTATGCACTTCTGCACCACCCAGGTCTGCGATCAGATCGGCGTACTTTTTCTGTGAAGCCTTAAAATCTTCTTCAGACAGTACCGGAGTAAAAATCACCATTAATTCGTAATTGTTCATTAACTGAATTTTTAGGTTTTAAATTGGTTTATCCCAACGGACATCCCGCGTTAACGGGAGAATCTGCCAAAACAGATTTGGGCCTGCGAAAGTAAGGAAAACCTATTAATAATCAGTAATTAATCATGCATAAAAATGAATGTTTACAGGCATTTAAGTTGATTTTGGTCACTGGAGGCCTTTTTACAATATCAATTTAGTTTTTTTAATAATACGATATAAGTTGGAAAAGGGTCACTGTGGCCACCGCGGAAAGTATTGCCATCCCAGGAGCGCGTGTGGTAGCCTTTTTAAGGAACTGCATCTTCTTTCATAAAACTTGGGGTAAAGGTGGTTTGGTGGTGATAAAAAAGCTTATCCTGCTGCCTGTTTAACCGTGCATAAGAAATAAGGATCTGGTCAAACAGACCCCAGCTGTCCCTATAAGCCAGGGTACCAATACCTTTCTATTATAATTCCGCTTATGGATTAAATAATTCACCTGCTTTTGTATCCGCTTGTTTTGTTCTGGCCTGTAATACAGCGGTGATACTTAGACTGTCAGGATCGTCATTCAGATCGTCCAAAAGAATAATTTTGGCATTGGGGTCTTTTTGGAAGATACACTGATATGTTTTTTGCAAACCATTGCGGCAGCTCCGCTTGCAGCTAAACTTTTTTCTTCACCACCCCCACGGCTTGGCCAATGGTTTATATAAATAGGAACAGTTTCTCCGGCCAGTATCCCTTTTACATAGACAATATCCCTGGTATAAAAAATGGTTTTACTATTCCCAGGCATTTTTATGAATAATTTGGCTGCTTTTTCAGGTATGAAATATTTGGGGTGATATAATAAAGCCACATCAATACCCGCGTGCATCTTTTGAATCGTAATAAATTATTTGGTATTGGCGATGATTTAACAAAGGATGATTTGCGAGGTCATTTAGCACCGTATCATTTTCAATTTCAGCTACACCGATCAGGGCGAGACCGGTAATTGAAATATTGGTTCCGATTAGACTGATGACTGTTGCGAGTTTGGTTACTTTATCTTGATATGTATCACTGGTGTATTGTTTTATTCCTGATGGGGTAAAATCATCGTCATTTAAAGTCGGGTTATTACTTGTATCGTAAAAATTTTCGAGGTTGTAAAAAAAGGCAACGATGCATACTTTATATTATTTTTTGGGGCTGATGAGCTACGCAGGGTAGCTATTAGTAAACTAAATAGTAAAAACGTTTTCATCTTATCTGATTAATTTTTTTTATCAAAACGACTACATGTAGCTGTATGCTTTAAGGTGCTAAAATTTTCTCGCCAAAAAACATCATTGCCTATTTAAACTTACCGTGATAATTTATTTTGTTGAAGCGTATTTACCCGGTAGGCACACAAGTTTTTATAAAACTGAAAGACCTTTGGTTGGGGGATTATGCCAAAATGATACTATTGGGTGCCGGCGTTGACAGGTCAGACCCGATTTTTCCTGAATTAATAGCCCTGCCGCAACCTTTGTTTGACCGCTACATTAAAAAATGAATGATGAATAATTTTATTTTACCTAAAACTGTAAAATTTGATCAGTTAAACGATTCACTGCAAATCTGCTTTGTAAAAACAAATGAGGTTGAATTTGCTGTGGCA
>JAYSXR010000170.1:0-13062 GCA_043717145.1 Chitinophagaceae bacterium
TCGTAAGTCTTTTTCCGGTACTGTCCGCTTTTGATACTTCGCTCATTCAGTTTGGGATAGGTTAAAAAAATATTTACTGCTGACAGTGCCTCTTCAAATTTTCCCATACCAGCTAAATTGATCGAGTAGGGAAGTTCATAAATGATAAAATAATTTGGGTCCTTGCTCTTGGCCCTTTCATATACCTTAACTGCCTGCTCATATTTTTTTAATTGACCAAATGCACCGCCCATAGATAAATAGGCATCCACAAAATTGCTGTCCTCTTTTATGCTTTGCAGTAACAGGGGGATGGCTTCACTTACGGCATCATCTTTTAAAAAGTCTAAAGCTTTATCGTACAGCTTTATTGCTTTCGCATTGATATGTTCGGGGTCATATACCTGCGAAAAACCGAAAAGGGTAATCATTAATGCAATACTTACTAGGAATGGCTTCATATACTTTCTAATGCAAACAAGTTCGGCAAAAACTGAAACAGGGGATTGTTAAAATTTTCGGTATCACAAAAGGGGGAGTAAGGGGTAAGAAATATTGAATTTTAAATACTGCGTTGGCCATTTTTATCATTTCAACATTTGCAAGGCCTTGTTCAACATACGATAGCAACTAACGTTCCTAGGGCACATTAATATATTTATGTAGCTGCAAACTCAGTTCCCATTGCGGATGGGCTTTAATGTAATTAATTAGCAGCGGGGTTATTTCGGCAGCTTTATCCCATTCGGGTTGTAGATATAATTTGCAATCGGAATTAACCAATGCGGCATAGGTTTCCGCCCATTCAAAATCGTGTTTATTATAAACAACCACTTTCAGTTCATTTGCGAGTGGAATGATTTCAGGAACAGGTGCTTTGAATTTTTTAGGGGATAAGCAGATCCAGTCCCAGGTACCGCTCATCGGAGATGAACCTGATGTTTCAATATTGGTTTCAAAACCTGCTTCATGCAGTAAATCTGTCAAGGCATCTAAGGAGTGGAGAAAAGGCTCACCGCCGGTAATCACTGCTAAACGGCCGGGATATTGTTTGGCTGCGTTTACCATATCAGCAATAGAAACCTGTGGGTGTAGCGAAGCATCCCAGCTGTCCTTCACATCACACCAGAAACAGCCCACATCACAACCCCCCAGCCTTATAAAATATGCTGCGCGGCCCTGGTGAAACCCTTCCCCCTGTAATGTATAAAAAGCTTCCATTACGGGCAAGGGTGTGATTGTAGCTGTAGCGTTCATGAAATGCAAAGATAGAATTTGAAAATTTGTGAATTTGAAAAATTGAAAATGAAGAACGCATCAGATTGTACACCCATTTTCAAATTGTTACATTTTCAAATTTTCAAATTGGCTTTATACGCCTGTAGTGTATTTTTTAATAACCCGGCAATCGTCATCAACCCAACACCACCGGGAACAGGTGTAATGGCTGATGCTTTGGGTGATACTTCGGCAAAGGATACATCTCCTTTGATACGGAAACCTTTTTTGGCTGTTGGGTCATCCACTCTTGTAATACCAACGTCTATAATAATGGCTCCGTCTTTTACCATATCAGCTTTTACAAATTCAGGTTTACCCAATGCAGCCACAAGAATATCAGCCTGCAGGCAAATCTCTCGCAGGTTGGGAGTATGCGAATGACAGATAGTTACCGTACAGTTTCCGCGCTTAACGTTACTGCTGAGTAAAATACTCATGGGCCGGCCAACAATATTGCTGCGCCCGATAACAACCGCATGTTTTCCCTTGGTTTCTATGTTAAAATGCTCAAGCATTAACATAATACCATAGGGTGTGGCAGGAATAAAAGTGGGCAGGCCCTGCACCAGTTTGCCCGCACTGCTTGGATGAAATCCGTCAACATCCTTACGCGGATCAATGGCTTCAATCACTTTTTGTTCGCTGATTTGTTTGGGTAAAGGCAACTGAACCAGTATACCGTCAACACCGGCATCTGCATTTAAGGTGTTTATCGTTTGTAGCAGCAATGTTTCCGCCACATCATTATCAAAACGAATAAAGGTTGATTTGAATCCAATCTCCTCACAATTCTTCACTTTACTGGCTACATAAGTTTCGCTGGCACCATTGGTTCCCACAAGGATGGCCGCCAAATGGGGTGCACGTTTGCCAGCCAGGAGAAGAGCATTGGTTTGTTGTGATAGTTCCTGTTTTACAGACGCGGAAGCGATTTTTCCATCTAATAATAACATAATCGCAAAAATATCTGAATTGGGCTTGTGGCCATTTTTTTTTTGAGACCTCCGAACAGTAAACAAGCCGCAAATAACTTCCGGGTTACCGATAAAAGTATGCTGTATACGTAAAAAATATATATGTTAAATGAAGGGGCACGAAAAATAATTGATAAACAGTTAATTACAAATAAAATATTTTTTGCATTAACTATTTTTTTTTGTTTTTACGCAGCATTTGTTTCCGTTGAATGGTCTCAAATTGGACAGAGAGTGCTTAGATTGTTGCCTTGAAAATAAACTAACATTAGTTTTTTGTTAACATTTCAGGTAATTAATTATATTCGCTCACTCTAAAGTTTATCCAAAAAACGAAAAAACATGAAGAAAATTGTAACCACACTTTTAGTGGCGTCGCTATGTTTTTCCATAGTGGCTAATGCCCAGGTACGCGTTATAACGGGTACCGTAAAAGATGACCAGGGAGCTCCCGTTCCCGGCGTTTCAGTTAAAGTTAAGGGAAGCAGCACTACTTCGGTAGGTGATGCTAACGGTTCTTTTAAGATCAGCGCTTCTGATAATTCCGTTTTGGTATTCAGCGCGGTTGGTTTTGCTGAGTATGAGCAAAAAGTAGGTAAGGCGTCTACTTTAAACGTCACTTTAGGCAAAATAGTAAATGAACTTGAGTCCGTTGTGGTAACTGCCCAGGGTATCAGGAAAAAAACAAAAGAGATCGGTTACGCTTATGCAAGGGTTTCTAATGAAGAAATCAATGTGGGCCGTTCTCCGCAGTTGGCACAGGCTTTATCCGGTAAAGTTTCCGGACTGGCCATTTATAATGTGAACAACAGTGTTGACCCTTCTGTGAAAGTGGTTTTACGTGGTTACCGTTCTTTAACAGGTAACAATGAAGCACTGGTTGTGCTGGATGGTATGCAAACGACTTCTACTGTACTGGCTTTGATCAATCCGAACGACATTGAGAACGTGTCTATCCTGAAAGGTGGTCAGGCGGCTACTTTGTACGGTTCAGCTGGTATTAATGGTGCCATCGTTATCACAACTAAAAAAGGTGCAAAAGGCAAATTGAAAGTAGCTTTCTCCAATTCTACCAATATAGACCAGATCAGCTTTTTGCCTCAGTTCCAGGATAAATATGGCAGTGGATCACACTACGCTGCTTCTTTTGGTAGTGCAGGATATAAAACCAATTATTTAGACCGGATGAAAGATAATTGGCGCCCTTTTGAAAACCAGCAGTATGGTGACGCATTTGATGGCATACCAAGAATCGTTGGCCGTCAATTGGAGGATGGCAGTAAGAATATCATTCCATATGCTGCGGCTCTTAATGCAAGACGTAAATCATTTGACATTGGTGTATCCACCAATAACCAGGTGAGTTTCCAGGGTGGTGATGAAACCAGTTCTTATTATATGTCTGTTGAGAATAATAAGATAAACGGCATTGTTCCGGGAGATAAAAGCGAACGTACCGGTGTAAGATTTGCTTCAACTAAAGAATACGGAAAACTAAGTGTTGGTTTTAATGCTTCGTATACGCAAGCGGGTTACGACAGAACTTCTTCAGATTTCTATTTTGATATAATCAATGTGGCTGCACATATTCCCCTCAATGATTACAGAGATTGGCGAAACAATAAATTTGCTAATCCAAATGGATTTTATGATGATTATTATAACAATCCTTATTTCAACAAAGATATTAACCGGCAGAAATACCAGGATGCTAACTTACAAGGCAATTTTGATATCAATTACAAAGCTTTTTCCTGGTTAAACATTTATAACAGGTTAGGTATAATGAATAACTCCCGTACAGGTAAAAATACCACTCAGAAATTCCTGTATACCGATTATGCCAAGAACACAGCTTTTGTACCTGCTCCATGGGATTATACAAATGATTATGATGGTATCGACAGGGCTTCTACAGATATCTTAGGTGCTGTTACTGATTATTCAACAACGGAGAATGTTATTAACAATGAATTCCAGTTCCAAATGAAAAAGGACTTCGGTCAGTTTTCTAATAAACTGGTTCTTGGGTTTAGTATTTACCAGCGCAAAACAAAATCTATTAATATAGGTTCCAACTCTGTTGTGGTTCCTGATGTATATAATGTATCAAACAGACAGGGTGAGTTAACAGGCTTTGAGGCTAATACTTTAGAACGCAAATATGGCTATTATGCGGATCTTAGTACTACCTATAAAGACTGGTTAACACTTAACGGTACTTTCCGGTATGATGCAACGTCAAGATTCTTTAGACCTGACAGGCCCACCAATTCATACTCTTATCCTTATTATGGTGTAGCTTTATCTTTCATCGCAACAGATGCGATTCCTTCCCTGAAAAGCAAAAATTTCAATTATGCAAAACTGCGTCTTAACGTAAACAGGAACGGAAATGATAACCTTCCATTGTATGGTTTGGATTTGACCTACCCTAACGGGAATGGCTTTCCTTATGGAAATACGGTCGGTTTAACAGTAGGTAATACTTTACCGGATGGTAACCTGAAACCTGAATTTGTTACTTCATACGAAGCGGGTGGGGAGTTTCAGTTGTTCAATAACCGTGTTAATCTTGATGTAACAGCGTACACGCAAACTTCAAAAGGCCAGGTAATCACTGTTAAGGTTCCTAATACAACCGGTTTCCCTAACCTGTTGATCAATGTAGGTGAATCCAAAAACTGGGGTTATGAAGCAGACTTGAAAATCCAGATATTACGCAGCCGTTCATTGAAATGGGACTTTAATGTTCGATACTCTTATAATGACAACAAGGTTATTGACCTCTATCCCGGAGTAAACCAGTTTCAGTTAGGTGGTTTCAGTTATGCAAATACTAATGTAATTAAAGGGGAACGTTTTCCAGCGCTGAAAACGGATGGTTATACTTATGCCACTGACGGATCAGGTAGAAGATTGGTAAATAGTGCATCCGGCTATCCTATCAGAAACACAAATCTTGAAAGTAGAGGCGGTACATTGCCTCGCCATATTTTAGGATGGGGATCTAAATTGGCTTATAAAGACCTTTCTTTCACCTTCAATTTTGAATACCGTGGGGGTAACGTAATATTCCACGACCTTGGCAGACAAATGACATTTACAGGATCAGGCAAATGGACAGAAAACAGAACACCACATGTATTCGAAAATTCAGCATACGTGGATGCTGCCGGTAAAATTGTTGATAATAACGTAAATGCTCGCGAAGCTGAATATGGATTATGGGTTGATAACTATCGTTTGATTTCTGAAAATTTTGTTACGCCGGGATGGTTTATTAAGTTGAGAGATGTGAGTCTGGCATATAGTTTGCCATCTGATCTGATCAAAAAAACCAAAATTTTCTCAGGTGCCAGCATATCAGTATATGGTAGAAATCTATTTACTATTATCGACAAATCAAATTATTATACAGATCCTGAATTCAGTAATGTAGGTACCAATGTTTTGAATCCTGCTATTGGTGCTAATTTGAATGGTCTTGGTATTAATACTACAGCACAAACACCGCCCGTAAGACAATATGGTATTAATATAAATCTGGTATTCTAAGATCAAACAATAATCATTTAAAAATTTTGAATATGAAATGTAAACCCTTATATACGATAGCGTTAGCGGCTTTGATAACAGCAGGGGGATGTAAAAAAGCATTCCTGGATATCAATACCAACCCTAACAGCTTACCCTCTGCTACCCCATCATTCGTGCTTACGAATGCTTTAAATACTACAGCCAGCAGTATGGTGAGCCCGAATGAGACAGGATCTTACTGGTCCGGTCAATGGACACAGTCGAGCTCTTATATTTTAAATCCTACTATTTTCAATTACCAGTATACAAATGGCGATTTTAACTATTGGGATGGACTTTTTGATAACCTGGAAGATTACCAGTATGTAATCAATAATGCAGATGCTAATAACCAGAAATATTTTAAAGGACCGGCAAAAGTGATGAAAGCCTATGTTTATCAGGCTTTGATAGATATGTATGGTGATGTGCCTTACACGGATGCATTGAAAGGGGTAGCTTCCCTGGCACCTAAATTTGATGATCAGAAAGCTGTATATGATAACCTGATCAAGTTATTGGATGAAGCCATTGTAGATCTTAAAGCCAATTCTTTTGCGAGTGCGTTTACAGGTGCTGACATAGTATTCGGAGGTAATATCACTAAATGGGCACGTTTTGCCAATTCCCTGAAACTGAGGATTTTGATGCACCAGTCACGTGTTGTTGGAAGAGATGTATTCATCACTTCTGAGATCAACAAAATTATTTCTGAAGGTAGCGGTTTTATTACCGGCGAAGAAGTTGGATCAGGTGGGGCATCATTGTATATAGCAACAGCCGGCAAAACAAATCCTATTTATGACAGATGGGGTTATGATGCCAACGGTGCCGTTCGTGCGCTGGCCCGTTTTCCCAGACCCAGCAAGTTTTTATTTGATGTGCTGATAGCCAGTAATGATACTTTTCGATTAAAGCGTATTGCTTATGCAAAAGGTGGTGAAAAAGGTTCTACACCAGGTGTGAGTACCCAACCCGAAATTGTAAGTAATTATGTAGGGGTACCCTTTGGTGTTGGTTCCGGGTTTACTGCGCCTTCAACTTCTTATATCGGACCAAGTCAGTTCATAAAAGGCGTATTTAACAGGCCGGTTATTTTGATGACCGCTGCCGAGATACAGTTCGCTTTGGCTGAAGCTAAACAACGTTTCCCTGCGGTTAGTTTAGCTGGAACGGCACAATCTTATTATGAAGAAGGGGTTAGACAATCTTTCCGTGTATTAGGTGTTACCAATGCTACTGCACAGGCAAACGTTTTAACTTCCAGCGGTATTGCTGATGCAGATTTTGCAGCATCGCCTGATAAATTACGTGCTATTGCTATACAAAAATGGCTCGCATTAACTAATTTCAGCGGATTAGAGGCATGGACAGAGTACAGAAAATCAAATCTACCTGTAACACCACAATCACCAGGTGTTGCAGGCACAGACAGGCCATTACGGTTCTTCTATCCTAACACAGAATCAGGTTCTAATTCGAATGTGCCATCAGGTATTGACGTATTTAAAACAAGAATATTCTGGGATATTGATTAATCAATTTCCCGTAAGAAAAAAATGAATACTATAAAGAAGGCTGACAATTTTGTCAGCCTTCTTTATAGGTCACAGATGCCGGATGAATTTTTCTTTGCTTTTTTTTCACTTGGTTTTGTGAAAAAATTGCTTAGAAAAAGAAAACCAGCGTTTTCAAATGGTTTGCAAAAACATCATCGGCGCGAACCGATTTCCACCTGAACCTGCGGATTGAAATCCGCAGTAGTTCAGTTTAAGAGAAATTTTGTTAACTTGATTTTTCCGGTCGTACGGCAGTGAAGCAGAATAAATCGTTGCCGGCTGTCTGGGGCTGTCTGTATCCACACGCTTTTTAAATACATTTGTACTCAATCAATTAAGTCATGGAACAACAACCAACTACCCAATTAAATATAGAGATCAGTGAAGAAGTAGCAGAAGGCAGTTATGCCAACCTCGCTATTATTACCCATAGCAATGCAGAATTTGTGATCGACTTTGTGAATGTGATGCCGGGAACCCCTAAGAGTAAAGTGAAGTCAAGAATTATTTTTACGCCCATGCACGCCAAACGTTTCATGAAAGCGCTGGAAGAAAATATTGAAAAATTTGAGGTAGTAAACGGCCCCATCAAAGACCTGGAACATATCGAAATCCCCATGAATTTTGGCGGGCCAACGGCGCAGGCGTAACTGGATACTACGATAATGGATACTGAGATGTTGGGATGTTGGATTTATATGGGGGATTCGTGGTGTTTTTCTACTGCCGGTAGGAAACTATTAATCATTCTCCCCAACCTCTCTATTTTCTGTTGTAGCTGTTGATATTTTCTTTCGTCAATCAAGGATTTTGTATCCCATAAATTTTCCAAGTGGTCCAGCGTTTCATCATTAGAAGATAAAGAATAGACTAAAAATTTTATCCAATCCTGTTTATATCTTCTTCGTCCCTACCCTTCTGCAATGCATGCCTTCACTGTTTTTGAGGACTTTCTAATTTGTCCTCCTTCTTCAAACATCTCAAACCTGTGCAGGCTTAATGTCATCGAATGGATTTCTATAACAACTTCCCGAGCCAGGTTCCAGATTTCTAATTTTTTATAACTCATAAATTATTTTTACCTAGTACCCAATACCCAGCATCCAGCATCAGCATCTACAACATCCCCTCATCCGCAAAACTCAAATACCCCTCATTACTTACGATGATATGGTCCATGATATTGATGTCGACAAAAGCGGCAGCTTGTTTTATTTTTTGAGTGAGCAATTCATTTGCGTGACTTGGCCTTACATTTCCGCTCGGACGGTTATGGCATAAAACAATGGCCGTAGCATCATGATCGAGGGCTTTTTTAAAAATAATACGTGGGTGGGCAACAGTACCTGTCATACCGCCCTCACTAATAATTTCTAGATATGTAACGCTGTTACCCCTGTTTAAGAATACAACTGCAAATACTTCCTGTTTTCTGAATTCTAATGTGACGCGTAGGCAATCGGCAATGTCGCTGCTGCGGCTAATATGGTCTTTTTTCTTATCCATGGCGCTTCTCCGGATGCCTAATTCCAGAGCCGCGGCTATACCAATGGCTTTAGCTTCCCCCACGCATTTTACTTTTTGTTTCACCATATCTTTAACACTTAGTGAGGCTAATTTTTGCATATCCTTATTTACGGTATTAAGTAGCCCTCTGGCCACATCCAATGCAGATTGATCTGTGGTGCCACTATTGATCAAAATGGCCAATAATTTAGCATTACTTAATGTATTTGCCCCTTTTAACAGGAGCTTTTTTCTGGGCTGGTCATCTTCTTCCCAGTCTTTAATAGAAAATTTCCTTATAGTAAAAATTAATATAGAATCAAATTACAATTTCTTAACCTAATCTCTATCTTCGCCACACATTCCTCACTATTATGAACCCATCCGTTAAGATATTCTCCGGCACTGGTTCGCAGAAGCTGGCTGAAAAAATTGCGCAGAGATTTGGTGCCCCCATTGGTAAGATCAATATTCAGAAATTCAGCGACGGGGAATTTCAGCCTATCTTTTTGGAAAGTATCCGCGGCGATTATGTTTTCCTCGTTCAAAGCACGTATGCACCCACTGATAACCTGATGGAATTATTGTTGATGATTGATGCAGCCAAAAGGGCCAGCGCACACAAGATCATTGCAGTGATACCCTATTACGGGTTTGCAAGGCAGGACAGGAAGGATAAGCCGCGTGTGGCCATCGGAGCCAAATTAATCGCTACCCTGCTGGAAGCGGCAGGTGCAGACAGGATTATTACCATGGATCTGCATGCACCACAGATACAGGCTTTCTTTGATGTACCTGTGGATCACCTGGATAGTTCGGCTATTTTCATTCCCTATATTGAACAACTCAAACTACAGAACCTTTCCTTCGCGGCACCGGATGTAGGCAGTACCAACCGGGTTAGGGAAATTGCCAGTTATTTTAATGCTGAGATGGTTATCTGCGACAAACATCGCAAGCGTGCCAATGAAATTGCCAGCATGGTGGTTATCGGCGATGTAACAGGAAAAGATATTATACTGGTTGATGATATTTGCGATACAGGCGGCACTTTAGCCAAAGCGGCTGGCCTGCTTAAAGATAAAGGTGCAAGGAGCGTGCGGGCATTGATTACCCACCCGGTATTAAGCGGGAAGGCATATGAGAACATCGAAAACAGTGTTTTAGAAGAATTGATTGTCTGCGATACCATCCCGTTAAAGCAGGAAAGCCCTAAAATAAAGATCATTTCGGTAGCAGACCTATTTGCCATTGCTATACGTAATGCCTATTAAAATAAGAGTATTACGAGCCTTTTCATTCATTCTCAACTTAGAGGAAGGGATAAATAGGTTTGTAGATTGGGTTTTGAAGTTTGGCGTTGGTGGTGGGGTTTCTAAATTAACCCAAACTTCAAACTTCAAACCCCGAACTTTTCCCTACTTTTGCCGTCCAAAAAATAATACAATGAAAACAATTACAATCGAAGGTCACCTGAGGACCGAGCATGGCAAAAAAGCCGCCCGCCAGATTCGCTCTCAGGACAATGTGCCGGGTGTAATTTACGGGGGTGCTCAGGAGGTAAATTTTTACGCTTCAGCAAAGGCTTTCAAGCCTTTGGTGTACACTGGTGAATTTCAGTTGGCCAACGTTACTGTTGAGGGAAAAACGTACAAGTGCATTTTGAAAGATTTGCAGTTTGACAAGGTAGAAGATTCACTGATCCATGTTGATCTGTTAGAATTGGTTGGCGATAAAAAAGTGATCGCTACATTGCCCGTAAAATTTACCGGCGTGTCTGTTGGTGTAAAAGGCGGTGGTAAACTGATCACTAAAATGAAATCCCTGAAAGTAAAGGCATTGCCTAAAGACTTACGGGAAAACATTATCGTTGATATTACCAACCTCGACCTTAACGGTAATATTCGTGTAGAGGATGTAAAAGTAGACGGAATGGAAATTTTGAATTCTCCGCGTATTCCTATCGCTTCTGTAGTATTAACACGCCAGTTGAAACAGGAAGAAGCGACAGCTGTTGCTACCCCTGCTAAAGCTCCTGCTGCCCCTGCAGCTAAGGAAGAGAAGAAAAAATAACCGTAAATAAAGGATAATAATAATAAGCCCGGCAAATTTTGACGGGCTTATTTATTTGGCTTCAGGCAGTGAGATATAAAAAGTGGTTCCTTCGTTTTCTTTGCTTTCTACCCATATCTGCCCGTTATTTTTTTCAATAAACTCTTTACACAGTTTTAAGCCAAGCCCGGTTCCTTTTTCATTCTCGGTGCCGGTATTAGACCTGAAATTCTCCGGATCGAAAATGCCGCTGCTTATTTTCTCACCCATACCGGCGCCTTTATCAACTACTTCAATAAAAACCTTTTGCCCCTTAGTGTAAGACCTGATGATAATGGTACTGTTTCGGTAACTGTATTTTATGGCATTTGATATAAGGTTTCGAAGCACCAGCCTCAGGTGATCGGGATCTACCAAGATGGACTGATTAACACCTTCCACTTGAAGGCTAATATTTTTCTGTTCCATCTTTTGCTTGAATAATATAAATTTCTTTTCAAGAACCATTTCTAAACCGGTCCTTTCCGGGTTAACCTGTATACCTTTTAATTGACTGATACTCCATTTTAACAGGTTGTCCAATGTGCCTTGTAATTGATCTACTTCAGTGGATAGTTTTGTTGATATTTCTATGAATTTTTCTGGTGAAATATATTCCTTATTAACAAGGTCAAGTGAATTTCGTAATTGCCCTATTGGCGACCGGAGATCATGTGCAATGATAGAAAACAACTTTTCTTTGGTATCGTTCAGCTGTTGTAATTCTCGGTTCTTATCCTCTACCTGTTTCTGATAAGCTAACTGCTCCCTTTTAAAAAAAAGTAAGGCAAAAACCATCGTTACGAGGGCCCAGACAATATTAAAGATAACCCTGCCAAAAGGCACGGTATCATACACTATCTGGGTAGATAAAAATACCTTAACACCAATAAACAGAAGGCAATTAATAAGAGAGATAGCAATCAAAATTGTTTTCTCACTGAAATAAATGATAATAATAATAAGGTTGACTAATAGATAGTATTCATTTCCATTCCGGAAGAAAATGGCACTCGTAGTAAACAGAATGGATGCTAAGATTGTCAGGACCAAGCGGCCAAATAAAAACTTTCTATAACTGTTTATAATCAGAATTAAAAAAGCGCCGATAAACAGCAGGAAATTAATAACGGATAGTGCGGTTTTTTGTTGTACCAAATTAATAATGCCAAAGTAAAAATTTATAGGTAGGCCACATGCGACAATTATATTGAGTACCTGAGTCTTTGTTTTTTCATAAAAATCCTGTTCGCCAGGCATACCGATGTTGGCGATTCTCACACCCAATAAAAAAAATTTATCAGCCAGCATTTTGAACACAGTCGCAGTTATATTCGGTTTTATGAAATTACGATTTGCCTTTTAATTAAGGCAGATATACTTTAAAAAATATAATAAATAAGCCAATCAGTTTGCCGGGCATATTGTACCATAAAATAAGGGTTGCTTTTGTGGATACAGGTTAAGAGGCTACTTTTGATCTATCATATGAATAAATTTCTCATTATTGGTTTAGGAAATACAGGCGACGAATACCGCCACACACGCCATAATATTGGTTTTGATGTGTTAACTTCCTTTGTTTTAAAACACGGTGGCCTCTTTAAGCCAGACAGGCTGGCCGACGTGGCAGAAGTAAAATGGAAGGGAAGGATGTTAATCTGCATAAGGCCTACCACTTTCATGAACCTTAGTGGAAAAGCCTTTAAATATTGGATGGACAAGCAAAAAATTGAACTGGAGAATACACTCACCATTGTTGATGACCTTGCCCTGCCACTGGATAAATTACGTGTACGGGGCTCAGGTAGCGATGCAGGACATAACGGGCTAAAAGATATTCAACTAACCCTGGGTACGGATCAGTATGCCAAACTGCGGTTTGGTATTGGCAATGATTTTCCAAAAGGCCGTCAGGTAGATTTTGTGTTGGGCAGGTGGCAGCCGGCAGAAATACCGCTTGTAGAACAAAAAATTAATAAATGTGGAGAGATCATCGAATCTTTTGTCAGCATAGGGCTTGAAAAAACGATGAATATGGCAAATAACCTGTTGTTTGAATAATAAACGAACCTGTTTTGCAGTTTACTGTT
>JAYSXR010000018.1:0-19504 GCA_043717145.1 Chitinophagaceae bacterium
CAAAAAAAACAGGTCATCTTATTTCAGAACCGGCGTGGTTATTCCCCCTACCTCATCTGCAATACCTGCGGCTGGATACCCCAATGCCAGCATTGTGATGTTACTTTAACTTACCATAAAGCAAAGAATAAATTATCCTGCCATTATTGTGGCACATCTTATCCTGTGATCAATACCTGCGCAGCGTGCGGAAGTCATGATTTTACACAGAAGAATTTTGGTACTGAAAAAATTGAAGAAATGGTAGCTGAACAATTTCCTGATGCAAAGATTGCGAGGATGGATTACGACAGTGTAAAAGGAAAGAATGACCATGATGCACTGATCAAATTATTTGAACAACAACGGGTTGATATTTTAGTAGGTACGCAAATGGTAGTGAAGGGCCTCGATTTTGAACATGTAAACTTAGTAGGTATTGTTGATGCAGACGGCATTCTTAATTTTACAGACTTCCGCGTAAATGAAAGGGCTTTTCAACTCATGGAGCAGGTAAGTGGGAGATCGGGGAGAAAAGATGGCAAAGGAACCGTGTTGATACAGGTAAGTAATATTCATCACCCTGTTTTACAATTCGTGAAGGAACATGACTTTAAACAACTGTTTGCATTTGAACTCAGAAACAGGAAAGAATTTGATTATCCACCTTTTACCCGTTTGATACAGGTAACCTTCAAACATAAAGAAAAACACATAGGGGAAGAAGCAGCAAACATTATGATGCAGGGGTTGAAACTGAATTTTGCCCGACAATCTAATGGCCCGGCACAGCCGGTTGTTGACAGGGTACGCAATCAATATCTTTGGGAAATATTAATCAAGTTGCCCAAAGATGCCAAACGTATCAATCTTTGCAAGAAAGAGATCCAGCAACAAACAATCATCATACAGTCCAATAAAAGATACCGGGGGGTAACCATATTACCGGATGTTGACCCCATATAGAAAAGTTTAAAATAAGAAGTTAGCAGAACGATGTCGAAGCATGAATATAAAGGAGAATATATCTTTAAAGCAGTACAACAGTTTTGGCATTGATGTTAAGGCACGGTATTTTTCAGCCTTTGCATCTACAGATGAGCTGGCCGAATTGGTAGCCGGATCACCGCTGGCATCCAGCCAGCCATTATTAATATTGGGCGGCGGGAGTAATATTTTATTTACAAAAGACTTTAACGGGCTCGTTTTAAAAAATGAGTTGAAGGGCATTGAGCTGGTAAAAGAAGATGCACGCTATTACTATGTAAAAGCATACGCCGGTGAAAACTGGCACCAGTTTGTTAGTTATTGTATCCGGAATAATTATGCGGGTATGGAGAACCTTAGTTTAATCCCCGGAAATGTGGGCGCTTCCCCCATGCAGAATATTGGCGCGTACGGTACTGAAATAAAAGATGTGTTTTATGCATTGGAAGCCTATCATCTGAAAGAAAACAGGATAGAGGTGTTTAGCCTGAATGATTGTGCTTTTGGTTACAGAGATAGTGCGTTTAAAAAACAATACAAAGGACAGTATATTATTCTGAGTGTTACTTATCTCTTACGCAAACAGCCTGCATTCAATATCAGCTATGGTGCTATTGAGCAGGAACTGGCCAGAATGCAGGTGAAGGAATTATCCATCAAAGCCATATCAGAAGCTGTGATACATATCAGGAGCAGCAAATTACCCGATCCAGCCCAAACAGGTAATGCGGGTAGTTTTTTCAAGAACCCGGTTATTTCACAAACCGAATTCAATCGTCTCAAACAATCTTATCCTGCTATTATAGGCTTCCCTTTAAATGGCGAAAAAGTAAAACTGGCTGCCGGCTGGTTAATAGAACAATGTGGATGGAAAGGCTATCGAAAAGGAGATGCAGGTTGTTACGAAAAGCAGGCATTGGTATTGGTTAATTATGACCGGGCTACCGGCCAGGAAATCCTCGATATTTCTAACGATATGATAGCAAGTGTTCTTGAAAAATTTGGAATCATTTTAGAAAAAGAGGTCAATATTTTTTAACTCCTAGAAAACTCATTGGCTGATTCATTCAAAATCTGAGTTAACTACTTTACTTTTTTATTTATAACACCAACTCACTCGGCGTATCAGTAGCTGAGTTTGTAAAATCTGTCATAAACAAATTAATAGTACCGAATATAAATTACAGCAATTCCGGCACATACGGTAAATAAAAAGAGGGCCATCAAATTGATGGCCCTCTTTTTATTTACTAATCCAGTTTCTTGCTATTACTACTAATAGTATTTCAGTTTCATTTCAACGCGCCTGTTGAGGGCTTTACCTTTGGTGGTTTTATTATCAGCAATTGGTTTTGAAGAACCATATCCTTCAGAGCTTAACTTGCCAGCACTGATTCCACCTGTTGTGGTAATATAATCATATACAGATTTTGCACGGTTCTTGCTCAAAGGAATATTAATCTTGTCGCCGCCGGTGATATCTGTATGACCTTCAATATCTAATTTGAGGTTAGCATCTTCCTTCAGAATAGTAACTACATCATTTAAGGCTTTGAATGATTTTGGTAATAATTTGGCACTATTCGTCTGGAAGAAAATATTTTTGGCACTGGTGTTTACTCTTTTAACGATCTCTTCCTTAACAAGTGGGCAACCATTGTTTTCCTTTACACCGGGAACATCAGGGCATTTGTCTTCTTCGTCATTGATACCATCGCCATCCCTGTCTGGAATTGGGCAACCCTGGTAACGGGCTACACCCGGCACATCGGGACACTTGTCTTCTTCATCATTGATGCCATCTTTATCCCTGTCTGGAATTGGACAACCATCATATTTAGCCAAGCCTTTCACATCAGGGCATTTATCATTGTCATCATTGATACCATCGCCATCTCTGTCTGGAACAGGGCAGCCAAAGTATTTGGCAACACCTGGTATAGTAGGACATTTATCGTCTTTATCCAGTATACCGTCGCCATCTGTATCTTTTTCAACTACAGGTGGTGGTGGTGGTGGTGGTGCCACAACAACCGGAGGAGCTTTTTTATCTTTTAATGGAGATGCGATACCGATAGAATAGTTCAGGTGATTTACTGATAACCCCGAAACCATTGCATGGTAATTGAAATTGGTATTGAGATAGGTTTCATCACCCAAAGCTACCTGTATGCCTGCTCCAATTGGAGCATATGCCGCAAAATAAGTTCCGTCATACATAGAAGCACCTACGCCAAATGACAAATAAGGTACAATTGCATGTTTATCGGTCAGTAATTTAAAATTGAGGCTGGCACTTGTTTCCAATAAAAACTTGTTGTCAAGTGGTGGTGCTATACCTGACTTATAAGAGAAAGGGTATTTTACGTAAGTACCCCCCAGGTTTGCCATAAAATCAATATGTTCGGTAAGTCCTTCAAAATAAGTAAGGCTGACACCTGGAGCCATATCTTTTATCTTGGCCCATTGATCTTTACCTAATACATCAGACAGCGAAGTCTTATCAATAAGAATAGCTGTTTTCATGTCTTTCAGAAAAAAATTAAGCCCCAATGTGGGTCTTTTCTTATAACTAGTAGGGGTTTGGGCAAAAGATAAAGCTGCCAATGCAACAGCTATCATAGAAAAAAGAAATTTCTTCATAAACAGTTTTTTATTGAGTTGGCGCAAAAATACAGGCAGAAAACGACTTTTAAAAATTATGATAACTTTATATTATACCCATTTTATTCGCGTGTTCCCTTGGCAACGACTTCCACCTTCACTTCCGTAGGAGCGTTTTGAATGAAACCAAGCTTTTTAGCTGCGGCCCTGCTCAAATAGACCACTCGGTCCTTTTCATCCATTTCGGGGCGCATCCGGTCATTTATTCTCAATATTACTGTTTTATTATTTCTTAAATTGGTCACGCGAACCCATGTATTTAGATCCAAATTGTTATTGGCTGCACTCAGTTTGCTATTTCTGTATCTTTCACCGGTAGTGGTTTTGGTGTCATCCAGATTGGAACTGTAAATACCGGCGTTCCCGGTTATTTCAGTGGTTTCAGTATTTTTTACTGCGTCTGCTTTAACGGAGTCGATATGATTGCTCGAGTCCCCGGCTGCCTGCAAACTGTCTAACTGCAGTTTAACTAATGGTGAATAAAAGAATATTACAGGCTGAACTTTTACTTTCACCAATCCATCTTCTTTATAATCCAGTAATTTTGCAGCTTCCCCGCTCATATCTACTATCCTTCCCTTTCGCTTCATTCTGGGATGCATCCGGTCATTAATACGTACAATCACCGATTTCTTGTTTTTAAGATTGGTCACCAAAACCCAGGTATTCAATTTAAAATTATTACTGGCAGCAGTCAGTTTACTGTTACGATAGATTTCCCCGGTTGCTGTTGGAGTTCCATCTAAATTATAACTGTAAAAACTGGCAATCCCCATTATCGATTTACCAATTGCTTTAAAGGTATTAGGGGTAAGTGTATCAATAATTAACGCAATATCTTGCTTCAACAAAATAGTATCCAATTTATTCTTAATACCTGTATTTAAATTAGTTGTGATTATTGATTGAACTTTTATTTCAAATAAATTACGATTAGGCGCATTCAACTTAACAGCAGCTTCTCTTGTTAAAAAAATGAGCATCTTCATTTTTTTCATTTTGGAACTAAGCCGGTCGTTTATGCGGACTAGAACTGTTTTTTTAGTTTTTAGATTGGTTACTTTAACCCAGGTATTCAACTTAAAATCGTTGCTGGCAGCTGTGAGTAGAGTATTTAGAAAAAGTTCACCAGTGGCCGTTTGGGCACTATCGTGTATCGGGCTATACACACCAGCCATTCCGGTTAAAGCATGGCCCTTCATTTTATAAGTTACAGGTTTTGCCGTGTCCAAAATACTGATATTACCTGTTTTCAGAGGCAGACTGTCTGGCTGCGCCTTTACAAAAGAGATAGCGGAAAGAAATAATATAAGGAAGATGATTTTTTTCATGATGAATATGTAATTTGAAACATCAACTTACCCTTGTTCACATGAGTAAAATAGTCAAAGACACGGGATATAATTAGATTTCAAAGTACTATTTTGAAAAATGTCTTCGATTAAGAATTCAAATAGTATGCCGAAAAGCGGATTTTATATCAAATTTATTATCAACAAATATTTATAATAAATTGATAACCAATTTATAATATTAATATAAATAATTTTATTTCTTTGAAAAAGTTTGTATTTGTGCTTTTGCTTATCGTTTCCAATTGGTTTCTATTGGTAGCTAACGGGCAAGAAAAAACACTTATTATTGATAATCCCCTGAACAAGACCCTAACACATATAAATCTTAAGGATAGCCTTGAATTAGGTGGCAAAAAGAAAACCCTGATCATCTTTTACGCGTTGCCAAACGGAAACAGTATTGAATGGACAATGGGTAAAACCCTTCAACCCGCGGACGACTGGCAGTATGATATACAGCATATTGCTGCACAAACGAGATACCTTAGGGCGGTAATGAACGACCGGAACATAATTGTTGTATATATGGCCAACCAGTTAAAAAGCTGGCCTGCCTGGAAAAAGCAACAGAGTAACGGACCATCTGAGATCAAAAGAATGGTTGATTCCATTACAGGCATATTTGCCACTTATCACCCGGAAATTATGTTGAATAGCCATAGTGGCGGTGGCAGCTTTATTTTTGGCTACCTCGATGCTGTTAATCAGATACCTGACTTTGTGCAACGTATTGCTTTTATTGACAGCGACTATAGCTATGAGGACTCGATTCATAGCCGTAAATTAATCCAATGGCTAAAATCATCCAAAAAACATCACCTGAACGTACTGGCTTATAATGATAGTGTTGTTATTTACAATGGCAAACCATTGGTCAGCCCCACAAGTGGAACCTGGTACAGAAGTAAGATGATGCAGCGCAAACTAAGTAAAATATTTCCATTTAAACGTCAGGCAGATACCAGCCTTATTTATTATAGTGCATTATCAAATAGAATTAACATTATATTGAAAATGAATAAAGAAGGCAAAATATATCATACAGAACAAGTAGCCAGGAACGGCTTTATCCATACGGTAATTAGTGGAACTGCTTATGAGAAAAAAGCTGCTTACCGGTACTGGGGAGAAAGGGTATATGGCGCATTTATCAGGTAGTTGGCAATGCTCATATTGATTTGGGGCACTTAAATTTATAATTCTTTTCATCGCCGTAATATTATCTTTTCTTCGTATCTCAATTGAAATATTGGCAATACATTCATTCCATTCTTTTAAGTAGAAATATTCATTGACGGGATGGATTGCTGCCATAATCTAGGTATAACTGCCTTCGAATGCGCAGGCAAATAAACCGGATCTCATGTTGAATACCCGATTGTGTATGGCAGATATGGCTTCACCAAGCCACTCGTAGGGGTGTTTATCCTGAACAATAGTAAAGCTATGAATAGAAGTATTTACACTGAACTGATGATTGTATTATATTTCGGTTACTTCTACCACTGCATCTAAATTGAGCGCGCCATGAATATGCGGGAATACTTCATTGATGGAACCTGCCAATTCAAATATCAAAGGGCGTTCTATTTTATTTTTTTCAATTTTCAGTTTTAGTAATCCTGTCTGCCCTTCATAATATCTTTGCAATACCCCGGCAACCTGAGGCTCAGTACTGCAGTGAATAAATCCTTCTGTATCAAGTGTATCAGAGTCGTAATGCCCTTTTAATTGCGCATCGGCCCATTGTTTTTTAGTGGTAACATGGTATATATAATCTGATTCCATACTTTTTTTTTATGTTTTTCAATTTGAGAAAGTACATCCCAATTTACTTTTCTTCATAAGAGATAAGGCACATGACTCGTAAATGTAACCGATTTTTTCACGATTCACATCTGACGGTTCACACAGTCACTGGCTTTATTTTCTGATTCAATAACATCAGGTCGGTAAGTACCATTGCCGTTACTGCTTCAAGTATAACCGGCACGCGCAGGGCAATGCAAAGATCATGTCGGCCTTTGACAGAAAAACTTTCGATTTCATTGGTTTCGCTGTTCCAGGTTTGTTGTTCTTTGGGTGTTGAGGATGTGGGTTTGATAACGATTCTGTAAACAAGCTCATTACCGTTGGTCATACCCCCTACTATACCGCCGGCGTGATTGGTTCTAGTTTTACCAGTTTCATCTATGATTGCATCGTTATGCTCTACACCAAACATTTGAGCTGCGGCAAACCCGGCTCCGAACTCAACGCCTTTAACTGCCGGTATGGCAAATACGGCATGAGCCAGTAATGATTCCACGGAATCGAAAAAGTGTTCGCCTAACCCGAGCGGCAAGCCAGTTACCCTGCATTCAACTATTCCGCCAATGCTATCTTTTGCTTCAATGGCTTTGTTAAGCCCTTTTTCCATATCGGTTTCACCACCAATTTCAAGTATGGTTGATTGTATTTCGATGCCTTTGAGTAATTTTTTGGCTATTACCCCAACGGCAACCAAACAAACCGTTAATCGTCCGCTAAAATGGCCTCCTCCTCTAAAATCTTCAAACCCTCCGTATTTGGCATGTGCAGTAAAATCGGCATGGCCGGGACGAGGAACAGCTCTTTGTTTTTCATAATCTCCGCTGCGTGTGTTATTGTTTTCGAAAAGGATGGTAAGCGGTGCGCCGGTTGTATGCCCGTTAAACAATCCGGTTTTGAAAATGGGGATATCATCTTCTTTCCGTGGCGTGGTTCCTTTTTGTATCCCTCCCTTCCTGCGTTCAATATCTATCAGAAAATCTGCCGCTGTTAAGGGGAGGCCGGCTGGACAGCCATCAATGGTCAATCCAACACAGTCGCCATGCGATTCGCCAAAAATGAGTACACGGAATATGCGGCCGAAACTGTTCAAAGTTTATTGATTTACTGGGTTACAGGATACTGATTATGAGATGTTGGTTATTTATGTATTGTTTTTATTGCTGCACCTACTTTTTGCAGGTGTTCATAGAAATCAGGGTACGATTTGTTGATAGCTTCGGCCTCTTCAACTTTCACCTCTCCCGCTGCTTTCAGAGCTGCTACAGCGCAGGCCATAGCAATCCGGTGATCGTGGTGGGAATGGGTGGTTGTTCCTTTTACACCGGTTCCTCCTTTAATCAGCATCAGGTCGTCCTGCAAATTTATTTCAATGCCCAATTTAGCAAACTCCTGCTGTAAACTGAGCGAGCGGTTACTTTCTTTATGGGTTAAGCGGTTTACGCCTTCTATTACTGTTGTTCCAGTGCAATATGCTGCCAGGGCAACTAATGGCGGGAACAAATCGGGGCAATCATTCGCATTAAAATGAAAAGCTTTTAATGGCAATGGGCTAATATCAATTTTATCGGCCTGAATAGATAATTGGCACCCGCAATCTATTAATGCCTGTAAAACGGCTTTATCGGCCTGGGTAGAGAACACATCAAGGCCCTTCACTGTAATTGGGCCTGCGATGGCACCGGCAACAAGGAGAAAGGCTGCGCCGCTCCAGTCGCCCTCTACCGTATAATTCTGAATTGCGGATTTTGAATTTTGAATTAACCGATTGAAATAGAATTCATTATACTCCTTGTTCTCTACTTCCCATCCAAAATGTTTCATTACCTGTAATGTAAGGTCAATGTAGGGTTTGCTTTTTAGATTTTTTACAGTGATGGTTACTTTGTTTGCCCCCGACGCTCCATAAGCCATAAGCAAGCCCGTGAGGAATTGTGAGCTGAGTGAGCCATCTACTTCAATATCTGCCGGCTTCAGCGGGCCCTGGATTTGTAAAGGGAGTTTACCATTTTGCGTTTGCACCCTTACACCGAGTTGCGGCAATATCTCATCAAAAAAATCCATGGGCCGGTTCAAGAGGCTACCGGTTCCGGTTAAGGTGATGAATTGATCGCTTATTGCTGCGATGGGTGTGAACATACGTATACCTAAACCACTTTCGCCACAATTGATTTCGTTATTTTTTGGATGAATACCTTTAGAGTTGATAATGATATTACCATTTTCTGCCAGTTCAATTTGCGCACCTAATTTTTGAATAATATCTAGCGCTGCCAGGTCATCATTACTTTTACCGGGATTGATAAGGATAGTTTGCCCATTGGTTAACAAAGCGGCAGCACAGGCCCTCTGCATACTGCTTTTACTGGCGGCAGCATGAATGGTTCCTGATAGTTGTGAGGGTTGTATGCTTACGATCATTTTTTAATGGCACGCGGATGGCATGGATAAAACGGATATTCACTGATGTGCGGATATCCGTTGTCGGCGATCCTTTAGAATTGTTTAAAAATTTCCTGCAGCTGCACAAAGAGTAATGGTTGAATAACCCCTGTGCCAATTTTTTTGAGTAAGATATAATTGATGCTTACATTATCTTTTTTCTTATCCATCAACAATACCTTGAATGCTTTTTTCGTATTAAATTCAGCAAAAGTAGGCAGACCGTATTTACTTAACAGATTCACCACTTCATCCGCCTGTGAAAAACCTTTGAGTTGTTGGGAGATAACCGCAGCGTAAGTCATGCCGATACTTATGGCCTGCCCGTGGCTCAATTCATACATATTTTCAATCGCATGGCCAAGTGTATGGCCGTAATTAAGGAGTTTTCTTTCACCCTCTTCGAATTCATCCTTTACAACTACTTTGGTTTTGATCAATACATTTTTCGTGATCAACCCCGATAATAGTTTGGCATCTTTCTGAAAACTGCCCAACGAATGCTGCTGTAGCATTTTGAACATAGCTGCATCTTTAATACAGGCATGTTTGATGATCTCCGCAAACCCATTCTGCCATTCGTTTTTGGGCAAGGTTTTTAGAAAAGAAACATCAAATAATAAAAATTTCGGTTGGCGGATAAGGCCTACCATATTTTTATATACGCCCACATCAATACCATTTTTTCCACCGATGGAAGCATCAACCATTGCTAAAAGGGAGGTTGGAACAAATCCAAACTTTATGCCGCGCATATAAATGCCCGCCACATAACCTGTGATATCTGTTACCACACCGCCTCCAACACCGATCAATGTTGTTTTTCTATCGGCACCAAGTGAAAGTAGCTCGTCTATAACCACATCAACTGTTTGCTGTACCTTATATTCTTCGCCAGGTTTTAATACGATAGTGTTCCACCCTTTGAATTTAATTTTGTGTTTGTCAAATACATGCTCATCGGTAATGATTACAGCGTTCTCTTTTGGCACTATTTTTTCTATGTGAGAAAATTCAGCATCAAAATAGTAAGAAACAGTAGTATCGGAGAATTGGTATTTTTTGTGTTTCATGTATCGGAAATTGTTACCTGCTGACCCCTGGAGATTTCCAAAGCGAGTGGAGACTTTTCGAGAGATCAGGAATTCATTATCTTATTCTGGTGATTGATACTTTCCATGTGAACCGCATCAAAATATTTGGTCACAAATTCTTTGCTCAATCCTAATTTTTCGCCTTTTCCAAAGGCCCTTTCGAGGATTGCATTCCAACGATTGGTTTGCAGGATAGTTATATTATTATCTTTTTTATACTCACCTATCTTATCTGCCACTTTCATTCGTTGGCCGAGCAGTTGCAGCAATTCATCATCCAACTGGTTAATCTGCGAACGCATTTTTTCCATGGCTACATGCAATTCTTCAGAATTGATGTCTTCTTTACGCCAGATGATAGAGTCAATCAGTTCACCCAAGCGTTCGGGCGTAATCTGTTGTTTGGCATCGCTCCATGCATTATCAGGATCGATATGGCTTTCGATGATCAATCCGTCAAAATCAAGGTCAATTGCTTTTTGGGCAACGTCAAGTAAAATATCCCTTCTGCCGCAAATATGGGATGGGTCATTAATCAATAATAATTCGGGGTTACGGCGTTTCATCTCAATCGCCAGATGCCACATTGGTGCATTGCGGTATTCTGTATTTCCGTACGAACTGAAGCCACGATGGATCAATCCGATATTTTTAATACCGGCTTTGGCAACCCTTTCCACTGCACCGATCCATAATTCCAAATCGGGGTTAATAGGATTTTTAATCAGCACCGGCACATCTACACCACGCAAGGCATCGGCTATATCCTGCACACTGAATGGGTTTACGGTGGTTCGGGCACCAATCCACAAAACGTCCACATCAAAATGTAAAGCATCTTCAACCTGTTTGCCAGTGGCTACTTCTATAGCTACGGGCAGTCCGGATACTTTTTTAGCCTGCTGTAACCATGGTAAACCCTTGGTACCGATGCCTTCAAAACTTCCGGGGCGTGTACGGGGTTTCCAGATACCGGCACGCAGGATATCTACTTTGCCGGTGGCGGCCAAACGGGTGGCAGTTTGTACTACCTGCTCCTCGGTCTCGGCACTGCAGGGACCGGAAATAATAAGTGGACGTTTTTTCAACAATGCTTCCACTGCCGTTAATTGTTCAGTTGCTTGCTCCATAGTATTGAGACACTTAGTTTTTAACTGATTTGTTGTTCAGAGCCTTCCTACCCTTCGCCCCTTCTTGGCTTTTTATTAAAACCGGCAGGTCCACCGCTATCGGCATCATTCATCCTGATGCGCCTTCCTTTGTAACTTTTTCCATCCAATGAACGGATCATTTGCTGGGCGGCTCCTTTATCAATCTCTATCCAACTGGTCATATCTTTCATATCAATCTTTCCCAATACTTCTTTTTTGAGGTCGCTCATATCCAGGATATACTGCAGGAAGCTGGCTTTGAAAAAGCCATCTTTGGTTCCAAGGTTCACAAACAAACGGCTAAAGCCGCCACTACCACTACTTCCACGGCTGTATTCATTACGGCTGTCGCCACGTCCTTCACTTCTGTCATTTCTGTCGTCCCTTCTTCTGCTTACATCGCTCCTGTCGTTAACGTCCCTTTTACTGCGCTCTCTCAGGTTAAGGTCTTCAGCGTTTTCGTAATATTTAAGGAATCGGTCAAATTCCATTGCGGCCACACGTTTCAAAACATCTTCTTTGGTTACCTCGGCAAATTTTTCTGCCAGCATGGGTACATAGGTTTCATAATCGCCGTGACTGATATCAGCCGACAATAATTTATCCATGAAAGAAAAGAATTGTTTTCTGCAAACATCTTTACCACTCGGAATATCCAGTTTATTAAACTGTGAGTTGTTGATACGTTCGATCTGTTTGAATTTGTACATCTCTTTCGCATGCACGATGGAAATACAAATACCCAGGTTACCTGCACGACCAGTACGGCCACTTCTATGGGTGTAGATTTCCACATCGTCCGGTAACTCATAATTGATAACGTGTGTGATACCTACTACATCAATACCACGTGCTGCCACATCTGTTGCAATCAGCAACTGGAGGCTCTTATCGCGGAACTGGCCCATTACCCTGTCTCGCTGCTGTTGGGTAAGGTCGCCATGTAATGCATCAATATCATACCCTTCCCTTGTTAAGCGCTCAGAAATTTCCTGTGCATCCAATTTGGTACGGGTGAAAATGATGCCATAAATACCGGGGTTAAAATCAATGATCCTTTTTAAGGTTTCATAACGGTGCTGTGCGGTAGTAACATAATATTGGTGATCAATACTTTTGTTAGCCGTGTTCACTTTACCAACCGTGACTTCCTTGGGATCTTTCATGTACTTCTTACTCACCTTACGTATTTCGGCGGGCATGGTTGCACTGAATAACCAGGTACTTTCACGTGAAGGGGTATTTTTCAGGATAAATTCGATATCATCCTGAAATCCCATGTTCAGCATTTCATCTGCTTCATCTAGCACCACATATTTGATCTGTTCGAGGTTGATTGCTTTTCTTTCGATCAGGTCAATCAATCGTCCCGGCGTTGCTACTATGATCTGTACGCCCCTTTTCAGGTCGCGTATCTGTAAACCAATAGAAGCACCACCATACACAGCCACCACAGAAACACCGGTCATGTATTTTTTAAAGAGCTCTATTTCTTTTACGATCTGCATACACAGTTCCCTGGTAGGGCAAACCACCAAAGCCTGCGGATATTTTGCTGCCGCATCAATAATATGTAGCAAAGGCAGGCCAAAAGCCGCTGTTTTGCCAGTTCCCGTTTGCGCCAGGCCAATAAAGTCCTTGGTGCCACTCAGCAATACGGGTATTGCTTGTTCTTGTATTGCGGTTGGGTTCACATACCCCAACTCGTTCGTTGCCTGAATCAATCTAGCATCAATTCCCAACGCTTCAAATGTCGTCATGTATTAAAAAATTTGCGGCAAAGTTAGTTTTTATACGCCTCTTTACCTGTTTTTTGTTTGAAATCCAGCAGTAGCATGGTTTCAGCGATTGTTGCGTTGCACTTTTGTACTTAGTACCCGCTACTCTTATTTACTGAGTAGTGAGTAATGAATGGGGAGTAAATAAGGGATTTACGCATAACTCACTACTCACCACTCTTTACTTTAAAATCCGTTTAATCCCATTCGCATTTTCTATCAATTCACTTAAATATTCATAATTTTCTTTCTCCAGGCAGGCTTTGAATTTGCGTAACTGGGCTATATGTTCGTTAAGCACATCCAGTACATTTTCCCTGTTCTGCATAAATATGGGTACCCACATGGCGGGGTTACTCTTTGCCAGGCGGACGGTACTTTCAAAACCACCACTGGCCAGTTCAAAAATGGCATCACCTTCTTTCTCTTTTTCCAAAACCGTATTGGCCAAGGCAAAAGAAGTGATATGTGATATATGACTTACATAGGCAACATGAACATCATGGTCGGCTGCATTCATATATACAAGGTGCATGCCTAATAAGCTATATACTTTTTCCACCAATAATACTGCATCTGTATCGGTGCTTTCTTTGCTGCAGATAACGGTTGCCTTTCCTTCGAAAGCACCCTTTACAGCTGCTTCCGGACCGCTGTATTCCGTACCCCACATAGGGTGTGTGGCTACAAACCTTCCACGGTTCAGATGTTTGGCCGCCGATTCGCAGATTATTTTTTTGGTAGAACCTACATCCATGACCACTTGCCTGTTTACCAATTCTAAAACAACCGGCAATAATGCTTCCGCTGCATTGATAGGTGTTGCCAGGATAACGAGATCTGATGCCAATACCGCTTCTCTCAGCTCCAGGATCTCATCTACCAATCGCAGTGTTAATGCTTTTTGGCAGTGTTCAGCATTGGAGTCCACACCAATTATTTTATCTGCAAACCCTTTCTCTTTCAAGGTTAGTGCCATTGAACCACCGATGAGACCTATACCAATTATTGCGACAGTCATGATATTGATTTTGAAATGGTAAGATTGGTAACCAGGGAAATTGATATCCTTTTTATTGCTTCTTCAAATTTCTCAACACTCCCGCACAGGCTTACCCGGATATATGCATCGCCCACACTTCCAAAAATTCCGCCGGGGGTAATAAAAACGTTGGCATTGTATAACACATCATCACTTAGCTCGTACCCGGTTTTATAAGTGGCTGGTATTTTTGCCCATACGAACATACCTACCTGTGTTTTTGAAAATTGGCAGTTGAGTAATATAAGTAATTCAAATACTTTTTCCCTTCGCTTTGCATAGATGGCATTTATTTCGTTGAACCATTCCTTACCAAGGCTTAAAGCCTTTGCTGCAGCCAGTTGTACGGGTAAGAACATGCCACTGTCCATATTACTTTTAAAACGCAATATCTCATCAATCCTTTCTTTGGCGCCGCATAACATCCCTACTCTCCAGCCCGCCATGTTCTGGCTTTTACTTAACGAGTTTAATTCGATTACTACATCTTTAGCCCCCTCCACGCTTAATAAGCTCATGGGTGTTTCATTCAAAATAAAACTGTAAGGGTTATCATGACAAACCAGGATATTATGTTTTTTACCGAAAGCAACTATCTTTTCAAACAATGCCTTTGTTGGTAGCTGGCCCGTGGGCATGTGGGGATAATTTACCCATAATAATTTCACTTTACTAAGATCTGTTTTTTCCAATGCATCTAAATCGGGTTGCCACTCGTTCGTTTCTGTGAGTTCGTAGGGGATTGCTTTGCCGCCTGCTAATTTTACGGCACTTATGTATGTAGGATATCCCGGATTAGGTATTAAAGCTTCATCCCCTTCATTTAAGTAAGTCATGCAAATATGCATGATGCCTTCTTTACTACCTATTAAGGGAAGTATTTCTGAATCTGCATTCAGCTGTACCTCATACCAGGTAGTATACCAATCAGCAATGGCTTTACGTAACTGAGGTGACCCTTTGTAATTCTGGTAAGCATGCGTATTGTTTTTTGCAGCCTCTTCCTGTAAAACCTTTACCACAGCAGGGTTTGGCGGAAGGTCGGGGCTGCCGATACCGAGGTTAATGATATTCTTCCCATGTTTGTTCAGTTCATCTATCTCTCTCAGTTTTTGAGAAAAATAATATTCGCCGATCCCTTCCAGTCTTTTTGAAGTGGTGATTTGCATAGCTTATCCTTTTACAACTTTTCCTTTTTTATAGATGCCAAATATTTTTACGCTATTGGTAAGCGATTGAATAGATCTTAAAACCCTATCCAGTTGTTTACGTGCATCAAATTCCATATCTGCATAAAAACCATATTTAAAATTGCTTCCGGGTATCGGCATACTTTGCAGTTTACTTAAATTGATTCCCCCCGCAGCAATATTAGTCAGCACTTTGGCCAATATTCCTTTTGAGTGGTTTGTTTGAAAATAAATAGATGTTTTATTTGCGCCTGTTACTTCTTCTGTTTCCTTTTCTCTTTGTAATACAAGAAAACGGGTAACATTATTTTTCATTGTTTGAATGTCCGGAGCAATCACATCCATTGCATATAATTCTGCCGCAAGCTTACTGGCAATCGCAGCAGCATGCTTATTGTGTTTTTGGTGGATATGTTTTGCACTCAATGCGGTATCCTCGGTCTCAACCAATTTCCATTCATTCTTTTCCAAAAAGTCAAGGCATTGTAAAATAGCCATCGGATGGCTATGTACTTCTTTGATATCACCCATCTTCACACCTGGATTAACCAATAAATTCTGACTAATAGATAAATAAACCTCTCCGATTACTTTCAGGTTACTTTTCTGTAAGAGGTTATAATTCGGAAGTATGCTTCCGGCGATAGAATTTTCAATAGCCATGATGCCACCTGCGGATTGTTTTTTATCCGATGCTATCCTAACCAGGTCGCGGAAAGTAGCACAGGGTATCACTTCTACCTGCTTACCAAAAAAATAGCGGGCCGCTACTTGGTGGAAACTCCCTTCATAGCCCTGGATGCAAATGCCCCCGCTCCCCTGCCCCCTAAATGGGGGGTTGAGAGGCGGTTTATTATTTTTATTTTCGGTTAGATTCATCTTTTCCTTTTTTAATTCTCTCTTTGGATAAGGGGATAAAAAAATCCCGGCCTTTTGGGCCGGGATCGTATGTTAATTTGTTTTCGCTTTTTATGCTTTGGCAAATACTACCCGGCTTCTTTTTTCAAAGAAGTAATAAAAGAAAAAATAAAAAGTATTTGCGATAGTCGTTTTCATTTCAAGTAAATATAAACATTGATAAGATGCAAAACTTTTTTTTAAAAAATTTTTAAACTAACAGCTGTTCGGTTGGGAAGCTAAAGTTGCCTGACAGATAACCGCGATAACTCTAGAAGGCGGTTATTGTAACCTTGGGTATGCGCCACTGAAGTAAGCTGCGTCAGGCTTTCATATTTGTAAGGTCCCTTAAGTATCCCGATAAAAAAAGAGCCCCTCCGTGGAAACGGAGCGGCCTCTAACGATTGCTTGCCATATGAAAAATCTTTACTGACTACTCTTTGACCGGCAAGCAAAGTCACCATCACAGTTCCTTCAGCACAGTAGACCTTTTAAATTACATCTTAGGTTTTGAAGAATCAGCTTTCAATGAATCTGGAGTCATTTTAACAGCTTTTGCAGAATCAGCAGAAGCAGCACTTTTAAGACTGTCAGCTACTCTTACAGAATCAGCAGCAGCTTTGTCTTTATCAGCACCTGAGTTACATGAAGCCATAAAGCCGGCTACTGCTAAGATTGCGAATACTTTTTTCATTTTTTGTTTTTTTGGGTGTGAGTGAATTTAATCTTAATACCCTCAGGTGGTAAAAGGTAACCCTAGCTCAATAAATTTTCTAAAAAATAATTTTAGGGCTATTTTGGGTTACTTTTACCCCCCTCAGCGTATTAAATGCATAGACCGTGAAAGCCGATACTACAGAACAAGCATTACTGAAAGGACTGACTAACAATGATTCAAAGGCCATCGAAACCATTTATAAGGATAATTTCAGCATGGTTCAGGCTTTCATTTTGCATAATAACGGGTCTTACGACGATGCAAGGGATATTTTCCAGGAAACGATGATTGCGCTCTATGAGAAAGCACAGAGCGAATCGTTCGTCTTAACCTGTCAAATTAAAACCTATGTATATTCTATATGCAGGCGTTTATGGCTCAAACGGTTACAACAATTAGGGCGGTATTCAAACCAGGTCGACAGCCTAGATGAGACTATTCCGGTTGAAGAGGACCTTGAAATACACGAAAAGCGTAATGCAGAATTTGCCATAATGGACCGGGCGATGAATAGCCTGGGAGAGCCATGCAAAAGTTTGTTGGAGGGGTATTATTTGAAAAAGATGGGAATGCAGGAGTTGGCGATCGAGTTTGGCTATACTAACGCAGACAATGCCAAGAACCAGAAATACAAATGTTTGATGCGCCTGAAGAAATTATTCTTCTCGCAATATAATATCGGAGATTAAATACCATGGACGACATTTTATTATTAGAAGCGATTGAAAGGTACCTCAGCGGCGATATGGATGCGGCTGAACGGACTTACTTTGAAACGCTTCGGAAAAATACCCCTGAAATAGACCAGATGGTGGTAGAACACAGCATGTTCCTGCACCAGATGGATATCTATTCTGTTCACCGTAACCTGAAACAAAGTTTGCAGGCTACCCATGCAAAACTATTAGAGCGTGGTGAAGTTAATGAAGGTGGCGAATTAACTACCAAAGGCCGCGTTATACAGCTCTGGAACAAATACAAAAGGGTTACTGCCATTGCAGCTTCGGTAGGTGGCATTATCGCATTGGTGATCAGCGGCCTGGCCATTTATTTTTCTCCTGTAGTAAATGGCAATCAGATAGAGCAGTTAAGCAAGGCTATTGAAGTGATTAAAAAGAATCAGCAATACCAGGGCACTTTGATCAATGAAGTAAAAAGCAAGATACCCGAAAATGCCAAACTGATCAGTGGCGGATCCGGTTTTTTGATTGATCCAAAAGGTTATATCATAACCAATGCCCACGTATTAAAAGGATCGGGTGCGGTGGTTGTTAATAGCAAGGGGCAGGAGTTCAATGCCACTATCGCTAATATTGACCTTGAAAAAGACCTCGCTATTCTCAAGATCAATGACCAGGATTATGAGCCATTAAAATCACTCCCTTACAGTATCCGCAGGGCTAATACAGATTTAGGCGAACAGATTTTTACCTTGGGCTATCCCCGCAATGATATTGTTTATGGTGAGGGTTATTTAAGTGCCCGCACCGGTTATAACAGTGACTCATTAACTTATCAGGTGCAGATAAGTGCCAATCCGGGTAATTCCGGTGGACCGGTATTTAATAATAATGGTGAAGTGATTGGCGTATTAAGTACCCGGCAGGCGCAGGCCGAAGGCGTTACGTTTGCAGTGAAGTCGAAAAATATTTTCCGCATGGTAGATGAGTTGTCAAATAGTGACACATCACTCGAAAAAATAAAATTGCCTACCCATTCCACTTTAAAAGGTGTTGAGAGAAAACTACAGATTACCAGGTTGGAAGATTGTGTGTTTTATGTAAAGGCTTACAGGAAATAATCATCCAGCTTCTCGTTTTGATATATGTTATTGTAGATAACCCTGCTCAATAAGCGGGGTTATCTTTTGGCTTGTATATGCGTTTAATAATGGTTATGGCCGGAAAAATCAGTATAAAGACAAACCTTGATAAGATTGATGTTGGAACCCAATCGAATAAGCATAATAAAAACCCGCTTAAAAAAATCATAGCGATCGTAAAGCTCCTGACTAACGCCATCTTTCTAATCATGGGTTCATTGGCAATGGTGGAAAGATTTCTTTTTGGGTTAGCAATATATCTCCAGATAAAATAAACAGACATGCCTATCATAAACATGTTGAGTGAATAAAACATCCATACACTATCCATATTACCGTGTAGAGAATTCATGGCACTGGAAAAAGGCATAATAATAACCCAGAAAAGTAAGTGAAGGTTGAGCCAAAGCAATGCGCCATCATAATTGTTAATATACCCAAATAAGCGGTGATGAGTAGTCCAAAACTGGCCAATAACAGCAAAGCTTATTAATAATCCAAAAAAGTCGTGCCATTTTTCCCTTAGTATCTTGCCGAATGCATCCCCATTATGCAGGTCGGGTACTTTAATTTCTA
>JAYSXR010000171.1:0-12905 GCA_043717145.1 Chitinophagaceae bacterium
TTGTTCTGGACCATTATCACATTTGGTTTATTATTAAACCTTGGTGGATGGCATGGACTGGGAAATTTTCTTCTAACAATGGCAGTTATGATGGTATTGAACCGTTATGTATTGCGCGGCATCATCCATGTATTCCAGGAAAGGATCTTGCCGGGCTTGATGGCCCGCTATGAAAAAATGCTGCATTGGGTATTAAAAGGCGCAAGACCGGCGAGGCTGATGCTGTGGCTGTTCCTGTTATTCCCCATTTCATTAATCATGCTGGTAGTACGTAACAACCCGAAACCTTTCTTCCCCAGTGGCGATCCGCACTTTGTATATGTTTATTTAAAAATGCCGATCGGCACAAAAACAGCAACTACCGACTCGGTAACACGGGTACTTGAAGCACGGGTTCAGAAAATACTGGCCAAAGAAAAACCTGGCACACCCGGATCTATTGTAGAAAGCGTAATCACGAATGTGGCAGTGAGTGCAAATAATCCAAGAGATAATAACCGCAGTACACAAAGTAACCTCGGACGGATACAGGTTTCTTTTGTACAGTATGAAGAACGTCATGGCAAATCCACTGCACCGATTATGGCAGAGATACGCTCACAGATGAAGGGTATACCCGGCGCAAATATTGAAGTAGGACAGGAAGATGGCGGACCACCCACAGATCCTCCGGTTAATATTGAGATCAGCGGGGATAATTTTGATGAGATCTCAAAAGTTGCGTATGATCTGCAGAACCATTTGGATACTAACCGCATTTTCGGCATTGATAACCTGAAAATGGATGTTGATTTGCAGAACCCTGAAATCACCATCAATATTAACCGTGAAAGGGCCCTGCGGGAAGGTATCAGTACGGCCCAGATTGGTATGGAAATACGTTCTGCTGTATTTGGTAAAGAAGCAAGCAAACTGAAAGATGGTGAAGATGAATATAAGATCCAGATCCGTTACAATATGTTACAGCGTAACAATATCAGCGACCTGATGAATATGCGTTTAACTTTCCGCGATATGAGTACCATGGGCATCAAGCAGGTACCATTGAATGCCGTTGCCACGATCGATTATACCAATACATCCGGTGGCATCAAACGCAAGAATGTAAAACGTACCATACAGATACAATCAAATGTAACCGACCCTGCATTGGTGGGCCCTGTAAATGCAGAGCTGGCGAAGAAGATAGCAGATTTCAAAAGCAAAACAAAAATACCCGGTGATGTTACCATTAAGCAAACCGGTGAAAGCGAACAGCAGGCAGAAACCCTGAGTTTCCTCGGTGTTTCATTGATCACTGCTTTGTTGCTCATATTCCTGATCCTGGTTTTACAGTTCAACAGCCTGAGTAAACCATTCATTGTATTAACAGAGATATTCTTCTCTATTATCGGTGTATTTATTGGTTATGCAGTAACAGGCATGTCAATGGCAAAGATTATGGTGGGTGTGGGTATCATTGGTCTCGCAGGTATTGTAATCAAAAACGGTATCTTATTGATTGAGTTTACAGATGAGCTTCGGGGAAGAGGTTACAAAACAAGGGCCGCGGCCATTGAAGCGGGCAAGATCCGTATCATCCCTGTAATGCTTACCGCATTGGCTACAATGTTAGGTCTATTGCCGTTGGCAATTGGTTTCAATATCAATTTCGTTTCCCTGTTCCAGCATTTTAAGCCGCATATTTTCTTTGGTGGTGATAGTGTTGTATTCTGGGGGCCTTTAAGCTGGACCATTATTTTCGGTTTAATCTTCGCATTCTTCTTAACATTGGTAATGGTGCCAAGCATGTACATCATCAGTGAAAGATTAAGAAGACCCATGTCGAAATTCTATGGCACTAAATTCGTTGCCCTCTTGGGTTTCATCGGACCATTCTTTTTTATTACTGTTGGTATTATGTTCCTAGTAAGAAGAATTCAGGGTAAGAAAGTATGGATGGGTAAAATGAAAAATTCGCCCGCCATCTCTTAAATACAGTTGAGTTTTGGTTTAATAATCAAGCCGCTCTTAAAATTAAGAGCGGCTTTTTATATGATAACAGGCAGCGGTAATACGGTATCGCTTCGTTTTGCGGGTTACTTTTTAAAACTTAGGTTACCTTTCATCATCTGTGACACTAATATCTATTAAACTTTAGCGAATTTTCATCTAAAAATAATTATGATACAGAACCATGAAATAGACTACCGCATATTTGGCGAAGAAATGCAATATGTAGAACTGGAACTAGACCCCAATGAAACAGTCATTGCAGAGCCCGGTGCCTTTATGATGATGGAGGATGGCATACAAATGGAAACGCTTTTGGGCGATGGCAGCCAGCAACAAACCAGCGGGCTTCTCGGAAAATTATTAAATGCCGGCAAAAGGGTATTGGTAGGCGAAAATTTATTTATGACCGCTTTTACCAATACTGTACAAGGCAAAAAACATGTAAGTTTTGCGTCTCCCTATCCCGGAAAAATCATTCCGCTCAACCTGTCGCAATTGGGTAACCGCATTATTTGCCAAAAAGATGCTTTCTTGTGCGCGGCCAAAGGCGTAAGCGTCGGTATTGAATTCCAGCGAAAATTAGGTACCGGTTTATTTGGTGGCGAAGGTTTTATTATGGAAAAATTAGAAGGCGATGGGATGGCTTTTTTGCACGCCTGCGGACATGTATTGAAAAAAGATCTACAGCCGGGAGAGCTGTTAAAAATTGATACCGGTTGTATTGTAGGATTTACATCCACCATTGAGTATGATATTCAGTTTATCGGTGGTATCAAGAATACCATTTTTGGTGGTGAAGGATTATTCTTTGCCACCTTACGCGGGCCGGGAACCGTTTGGATACAAACCTTACCCATCAGCCGTTTAGCCGGGCGTATTTTACAATATGCCACTACTTCCAGAAGGGAAGAAGGCAGTGTTTTAGGTGGACTGGGAAATTTATTAGACGGAGATGGATGGAGGTAGGGATAATGAGTATTAAATGAAGAATATAGAATGAAGAGGTGACAGCACTCATAAAAAATATCTTTTATCTTGTAAATAATTTATCGCACACAACTCATTTGTATTGAAACAACTGCTTATTATTCTTTCTTTTTTTATTCTTGCTCAGCAAGCCGGTGCGCAGAAAAAAAATGCTTCTTTTCGCCTGCCTATCCATAAAACAATACGCCCGGTTACAATTGATGGTATAATGGATGAAGAGGCCTGGATACAAGCCGAACAGGTCAAGCATTTTTTTATGGTATTACCCATGGATACCAGTTATGCAACCGTACCAACAGAAGTTCGAATGGCGTATGATGATCAAACATTGTACATTATAGCCGTTTGCACTAAAACGGCACAGGGACCAAATATGGTTGAATCGTTACGGCGTGATTTTAATTTTGGAAAAAATGATAATTTTATATTTTTCATAGATCCTTTTGATGATCAAACCAGCGGTTTCACTTTTGGTGCCAATGCAGCAGGTGCACAATGGGACGGCACTTTGTATGAAGGAGGAAAAGCAGATCTTAACTGGGATAACAAGTGGGTATCGGCAGTAAAGAATTATCCTGATAAATGGATTTTTGAGGCAGCCATCCCTTTTAAAACCATCCGCTATAAAAAAGGTATCAAAGAATGGGGCATTAACTTTAGCAGGAACGATTTAAAAACAACTGAAAAATCGAGCTGGGCACCGGTGCCACGGCAATTTCCCACTGCATCATTGGCTTATACAGGTGTTTTGGTATGGGATGAGCCACCACCTGTGCAAGGGCCAAATATATCACTCATACCTTTCGCACTGGGCGGGGCATCCAAAGATTATACCAACGGAAAAAATACATCATATAAATTAAATATAGGGTTAGATGCAAAGATTTCGGTTACTTCTTCTTTGAACTTAGACATGACATTACACCCTGATTTTTCTCAGGTGGAAGTAGACAAACAGGTAACTAACCTTGATAGGTATGAATTATTTTATCCAGAAAAAAGACAATTCTTCCTTGAGAACAATGACATTTTTGCCAATTTCGGAAATGCCAATATCCGTCCTTTTTTTTCAAGACGGATCGGACTGGGTGTACCCATTACTTATGGCGCACGTCTCAGCGGCAAGCTGGATAAGAATTGGCGTTTGGGTGTAATGGATATGCAAACCGAAAAAGTAAATGAAACCGCATTACCCGCACAGAATTTTGCCGTGGTATCCTTGCAAAGAAAAATTTTCAAACGCTCTAGTATCGGATTTATTTATATTGATAAGGAATCGGTAAATTATCATCCGGGTAAAGATTCATCAAAGCCCGTTTATTCGTTGTATAACCGCAATATCGGGATGGAATATAACCTCGCTTCCTCAAATAATATATGGACAGGTAAAACTTTTTTCCTCAAATCATTTGGCAGTAACAAAACGGGGAACGATATAACCCATGCCGCTACCCTTTCGTATAACAGCCGCAAATGGAATATTATCTGGCAACATGAATATGTGGGTCGTAATTACAGTGCTGAATTGGGATATGTACCCAGGCAAGGTTATATCAAACTCAATCCGCAGATTGCCAGAAATTTTTTTCCGCAGCGAGGAAATGTTTTAAGTCATGGTCCCCAGATTACCAGCAGTTTGTATTATGATGAAAAGATGCATAGTACCGATAATCAAAATGCTTTTTCTTACCTCGTAACTTTTCGAAACCGGATAACGGCTAGCGGGTCGGTTGTGCATGATTATGTAGAATTGCTGCAAGCATTCGATCCCACAAATTCTGGTAAAGATTCACTTGCTAAAGGAAGCCAACATATATGGAATACTGCAGGCCTTGATATAGTATCACAACCGCAGCAACTCTTTACCTACGGTGCATCAATTCGTTATGGCGGCTATTATGCAGATGGTACACGCTTCACCTTGAATACTGATCTGGGTTACCGTTTTCAGCCACATGTAAGTCTCGCACTCAGTACCAGTTACAATCGTTTACACCTGCCAAAGCCATGGGGTAATACTACTTTCCTGTTAATAGGCCCCAAAGTTGATATTACCCTTACCAATACCCTATTTATAACCGCATATTTCCAATATAACGACCAACAGAAGAATGTAAATTTTAACGGGCGGTTACAATGGCGTTACAAGCCTGCTTCGGATTTATTTATTGTATATACTGATAACTATTATACAGCACCCTTTTTTATAAAAAACAGAGCTTTTGTTATAAAGTTTAATTATTGGTGGAGTTTATAGGGGGATACTATAAAAGTGGAGATGTATAACTCCGATATCAGTCGCCTGATCAAAGTATTTACGTTAAATGTACCAATTGCTCAATTGCTTTCTTCAGAGTTTCTTCTTTTTTAGCAAAACAAAAACGCAATACTTTATTGTCTTTCCCATTTTTATAAAAAGCAGAAACTGGAATGGTGGCAATACCATATTCCTTGGTTAAGCGTATAGCCAGGTCTTTATCAGACTCATTAGAAAAATGCGCATAACTGTAACACTCAAAATAACTACCGTGTGAAGGGATACATATAAACGGCGTTGCTTTCATCAGTTCCCTGAAAAAATCCCTTTTCTGCTGTAGAAACGGGCCTAATGACACATACGCATTTTCATTTTGAATGTATTCTGCAATAGCCACCTGCTTGGGTGTATCGCAACTGAAACAGTTGAACTGGTGTACTTTCCTGAATTCTTTCATCAATGCTGCTGACGAAATACAATAGCCAAGTTTCCATCCGGTACAGTGATAGGTTTTACCAAAAGAAAAACATACAAAACTTCTTTCTGCCAGGTCAGGATAATGCAGAATACTTTGGTGGGTTATCCCGTCGAAGATCAGGTGTTCATATACTTCATCACTTAAAATAAGGATATTGGTGTCAGCTACAATGTTCCGTAATTGTTCAATATCATTTTCACTCAATACGCTCCCCGTTGGGTTATGTGGCGAGTTGATTATGATCATTTTTGTTCTCACGTTGATTTTAGCGCGCACTTCACCCCAGGGAATGGAATAATCAGGAAATTGTAATGCAATCAAAACAGCTTTCCCACCATTGATCTCAATATTGGGAATATAGCTGTCATATGCCGGTTCAAAAACAATCACTTCATCACCGGGTTGTAATACAGTGGTAAGTGCTGTATAAATAGCATAGGTGCCCCCTGGTGTAACCGTTATTTGCGTATCGGGATTAATTTTTGCACGATATAATTTTTCTGCTTTCTCTGCCAGCCTTTGACGTAATAAAGCAAGGCCGTTCATATGCGCATATTGATTAAACCCGTTTTTCATGGCAGTATTTACCAATGAGGTCAGTTCCTCGCTCATATTAAAATCAGGAAAACCCTGGCCCAGGTTTACGGCATGGTGTTCAAGTGCCAGCTGACTCATCACGGTAAAAATAGTTGTACCTACGTCGGGTAATTTGGATTGTACGTTTATTGAAGTCACTGCCATTTTATTGTAGGTCCGTTAGTTATTTCAGCAATTTATTGAAGTGGATCATCCTGCCATCATCTGCTAACCCTTCCAGTACCAACTGTAACGTATGACTGATATCATTATTATAAAAAGCGATGACTACTTTTTTATTCCCGGCATCTGTATGGATATAAGGGTTCCAGTAAAGTGTCTTTCGCAAATCGGCCGGCGAAAAAATAACCTGTAGTTCGGCATAGTTTGGCGAATAAAATTGTTTAAAGGGTGTGTAACCGGGTAATAGTGTGTGGTCCAATCCAAAAGACATGTTTTTTGTGTCTTCACCTTTTTTGGTATATACAGCAACAGCTCCACCAGCCCCGCCGCCCGTAGCACCAAAGAAAGGCGGATCGAAGGCTTTGATATAAGCAATACTAGTCATAGGTATCGACGCAATTGTTGCCGCATCTACCGGAAACTCATCCAGGAAAAAAGATACTGTTGCCCTGCGCCAGGTAGCAGAAGGGTTAGGCGAGTAGGCATTATTGATCTGCAGGCCGGCTACTTTTGCCTGTAAAAATGCAAAGACAGACTGATAGTTGCCAGCCTGTTTATCATCAACAATATTAAAGTCGCGAGATTGCCCCTCGCGGAATAAGCCGCCTGTGTAAATGTCATTCAATTCCTCTCTGCGTGGTTTCACTTTTGTTCTTACAATCACTTCTTTCAGCGTGGCTTGTTTCATCAGTTCATCTGCTCTTTTTTGTTCATCGGCAATACTTTTTATCCGGGCTAAGCCGCTTGTATCTGACAGAAACACACCCCGGTTGTGAAGCCGCCGGGTACTATCAAACGGAAGAAAATTATTGTTGATATGTATTGTACTCCGGCCCGGCAAAGCTGTCCTATTAAGTTGAAAAAAAACTTTTGTAGTATCGAATAAAATGAGGTTGTCCTGACCAAAACTGCCATCTGCTTTGAGTGGTGCAAAAATAAATTGTTTGCTTGAATCCTTCGCGGTGAGTATCAAATTTACAAACTCTGCCCTCTTTATTTTGCCATCGCTGAGTTTATCAATTTTCCCTTCGATGGAAAGGAAACCGGTATCACGCAGATAAGTAAGGAGAGGTGTTTTGCTTTGAAGCACATGCTCCCATATAAACCTTCGCCATCCATTTGTTAGCATTACCAGGTCCAACTGATCTGCAATCCGGTCATCGGTTGACGAGAAATAGTATGCAGGGTTGTGTATATGCCCTTTTATCTCTCCAGACAGTAATAATTGTGAAAGGATATTACGGGTAGTATCATATCCTTCTTCTCCATCGGTTATCGCCAAAGAAAGTGAAGTCGCGATGGAATCCGGCACATCAATTACATACACATTCTTACCGCGTTTTTCTAGGCTCAGGGTATCAAAATGAATATCAGCCTGCAAGCGGTATTCTTCATTATTCACAAATAAAACCCTTTCTGCAATAGGTTGCTGATTGATATCAAAAATCGTTAACTGCAGTACCCCTGAAGGAAATTTAATAACAGGTAAATGTGCAGTTACTTTTTTCCTTTCGAGAAAATTAACTACTGCACGGAAAACCACATGCTGGTACATGGTGGCCACCACAATCACTTTTTTAAACTGCTGCTCCCCGGTAACTGCCCGTTCAACGGAAAACGACCAACTACCCGATTCTTTATGAACCGATAATACAATACCTTTAGTTTTCGCCAGGGGCAATTGTGTGAATTGTGTAATACCCAACGGGTCCTTCCATTCAGCTGTGTAGGCTTCGCGGGGTGCGGGTACCAAATAGACTTTACCCATACCATCATGTTCAGTACTGAAGTTGGCAACTGCCTGTCCGTTTTTATTATTGATTTTACCACTCACATTTACAGGCAGCCCGGCAGTATTGATTGCTTTGAAAGCAATGATTGATGAAATGTTTTCTACCATATCGCCCCCTTCCGGAAAAAATTGCAGTGTGGTAACCGGTACAATGGCCTGTTGGCTATTTGGCATGGCTGCAGGTTGGACGATGGAAATTGTTTGATGAAACAGGAAGGCGGAGTCGAAATTTAACATCCACTTGGTATAAGCCAATACCTGTAAACCACTCCCGCTGAACTTTTCCGGCACAGCAAAACTTCCCGATGCAGAAGCCCCGATAATGGGTGTGATAGTTCTGTTCAAGAATTTTCCATAGTTGTCGAACCAGTCAATATAAAAATTCTTGCTTACATCCGACAGGTCCACCCCTTTCATCAGATAGGCTTTAAACCAAATAGTTTGTCCGGGCGTGTATACGTGATTATCAAAATGAATATGTATTTTTTCCTGCGGAACTTTTGCATCATACACACCCAGTAAAGAATCTATCAGCTGTGCATGTATGCCACTAATGGCGGTTAACATAGCAAATAGTGTTATCACCAGTAGTTTTCTGTTCATATACGCATTAATTTAGGTTATTCAGATCTGAATTACCGGTTGACACAAATCATGCTTCAGGCGATGATAATATAATTGGGGGAGGTAACTGTAACGCTCTCTTTTCTTTATAAAGCTAACTGATTTGCCAAACGTTTTAATTCTATTTCCGCCACTTTAGCTGCATAATTCAGGTTCACCAACCTGTACCCTTCATTTTCAAAACTTTGCTGGGCCTGTTTTACATCAATAATCGTAGCCTGCCCTAATTGAAAACGCTGCAATACGAGATCGAGCAATTGTGTAGACAGCGTATAATTCTGCTGCTCGGTTTTTAATTGTTGTATGGCATTGGTGTATGATTGATAAGTGCGCACAGCCGCCGTTTCATAATCAAGCGAAAGGTTATCGCGGATAATGGTTGCATTGCGTGTATTAATTGTCGCCACCTGTTGCTGGCGTTTATTGATACCACCATTATAAATGGGTAAAGCAAAATTGATCCCTACAAAAGGGCCGTAACTCTGGTTTAATAAACTAAATCCTGCCGCAGTTTTAGAGCTTGTAAAATTATAGCCGGTTGTAGCACGTATGGTTGGATAACGGAGTGCCGCTGTTTCTCTTTCTATCAGTTCATTAATATGTATTTGTTGCGTGGCGGCTAAAAGTTGGGGGTTGTTTTTTGCATAATTGCGGATATTATCTAAGTCTACGGTTTTGTCTATAATAATGGTATCCGTGATAGTAATGGCCGAGTCTGCCCGTAAAAAAATAAGGTTCAGAAGATCTGTTTTCGCCTGGTCAATTACAAGGTCCTGGGTTTGTTGCGATTGCAACAGGCCATTTAAATCAAGCTGCGCTTGGAAGATATCAGCATTATTGGACAAGCCCACATCTTTTCGAACCTGCAAAATATCAAGCCTCTTTTTAAAAACATCAATGGATTGAAATATCGTTTTACGATAGGTTTGCTGGCGTATGATATCGTAATATTTGGTCATCACCGCCGCAATGGTATTCTGGATTTGTACATTCACCAACTGCTCGTTTTGCAGCTGTAGTTCTGCCAACCTTTTTTTGGTAGCTACCACACGGTATCCGTTAAAAAGCAAGATACTCCCGGTAACACCTGCCGCCAGGTTATTAGAGCCTACATTATCCCGTTTTGTATCACGCGTTGGGTCGGCAAATTTCTGGTTGATACTTGTAAGTTGTTCGTTATCGGAAGCTGTGCCATTTACCACAGGTAACCCACCAGCTATCCCAATATTATTGTTGATGCCGCTGATGTCCAGGTTGTTTTTTGCTAGTTGGATATCATAGCTGTTTTTTAAGGCGATGTTTATGGCATCGGTCAGGGATAATCTTTGTTGCGCGAAGCTAGAAAGGCAGATCGTACAGAAAGAAATAAGTAAGAGTTTTTTCATGTTGTATGAAATTACCAACACCAATAAATTATATAGAAAATTTTATATAAACGGATGATCAGCTAACCAGCGTCCCTACATTGGAACCTTCTACCACCTGCAACAGGTTGCCAGGCTTGTTCATATCAAATACAATGATGGGCAGTTTGTTCTCCATACAAAGGGTAAAAGCGGTCATATCCATCACTTTCAGGTTTTTACTAATACATTCCTGAAAACTGATTGTATCATATTTAACCGCTGCAGGGTCTTTTTCGGGGTCCGCCGTATACACACCATCTACCCTTGTTCCTTTCAAAATCACATCGGCCTTCATTTCAATGGCCCGAAGTGAGCCGGCTGTATCTGTAGTAAAATAGGGGTTACCGGTACCCGCACCAAATATCACCACCCTTCCCTTTTCCAAATGTCTTAATGCTTTTCTGCGAATATAAGGTTCAGCCACCTGCTCCATATTAATGGCACTTTGTAAACGGGTATACACCCCGATTTTTTCTAGCATGGCTTGCATTGCCATGGCATTAATCACCGTAGCCAGCATACCCATATAATCGCCATGTGCCCTTTCAATACCGCTATCAGCTTCGTTCATACCCCTGTAAATATTCCCACCACCAATTACAATAGCCACCTGCACACCCAGATCTGTAACTAATTTAATGTCGTGTGCATACTGTTCTATGATCTTGGGGTTAAAAGGGTCGCCATTATGCTGGTCACCTAATAAGGCTTCGCCGGATAATTTAAGAAGGATGCGCTTGAACTTAGGGAGCATGAAAAAGGTTTTTATAATGAACCCTGCAAAGAAACAATATTTTCTATGAGAAAACACATTCATTCTTTGGATAGCGGGATCGCCCCTGGGAAATAAAAATCCTATTCGCCCCGGAATGGTAAGTTAATTTTTAAAAGGTATCCCGGTACACACCTAAACTATTTAGTAATGATTTCTTCCTTGAATGAGACCTGTAGTTCTTTCTCCGGTTGCATATGGGTTTGCATCGCAGAGCGTAACCCCTTTTCTGTAATTGAGAATTTAATGGTGTCTGCTTCGATAATAGAAACCAATTCCTCACTGCGCAATTGTAACAGGTGTGCATGTATTATTTCCCAATCAAATTTTGAATGGAGTATCATTTCCCGGGGTGTACAGAGATAATGTGTGGGATTAGACTCTTCCTGAACGATCTGTGCAAGTATCTGAAGAGTGGCATATTGATTATCCATACATACAAGATAAAAGAGTTCGCATAAAAGTTGCATCCTTACCCCTAAATTATTTATGCACAAGGTTAATAAGATTGAAATGCCGCTGATTGTCAGTGTTTAGTAACCGGGCCAGGCGGGAGAAACAAATACCAGTTAGTTTTGCATGTATGCCTGACCCTTTTGAATTACCCGTTGAATACAATGAAAAAGAAATGCTTTTCCCTGCCGAATTATTGGCAGTGGGTTATACCCATAAAATAAAAGTGACCGTGGAAGGGATCGCTATATTTTTTGAACCTGATGAAGAAAAAAATTACCGCGCGGTACTTGGTGATTCAGATCTAGATAATACCGGTAAAATAAATCCCAAACTTTTGCAGGCCATCAGTGAAACATTATATGAATTATTCGGCAAGTAAAAAATAGCCATATATAAAAAACAAAAGGAGCGCCATGCACTCCTTTTGTTTTTTATATATGGAAGATAACACTATCCTAAAGCTACTCTTTTGAATTCAGTTACTTTCAGATCTGCACCTACACTCTTCAGGTAATCACCCACACTCATGCCACCGTCTTTTACAAAAGCCTGTGCCAATAAAGTTTGTTCTTTGAAAAATGCATTCAATTTACCTTCTGCGATCTTGGCGATCATTTCATCGGGCTTACCGGCCATTTTAGGATCGGCCTTCATCACCTCTACCACAATAGCCCTTTCCCTTTCAATAGTTGCAGGAGGAATGCTTTCTGCATCAACAGCCAATGGGTTCATAGCTGCTATCTGCATGGCAATATCTTTACCAGCATCGGCTGCGGCAGAACTTAAGCCTACCAATACACCCATACGGTATGAACCATGAATATAAGAAGCTACATAAGGTGCTTCGATCCTTTCAAATTTGGCCACACCGATTTTTTCGCCGATAGATGCCAGTTTATCATTGATCATATCAGACACTTTTGTTCCGTTGATCAATACTTCATTCAGTTCTTCCGCGCTTTTTACATTGTTTGATACGGCCGCATCGGCAATGCTTTGTGCAAACGCAATAAACTCAGCATTCTTTGATACAAAATCAGTTTCGCAACTGATACATACCACGAAACCTGTTTTATTATCGGCAGTTGTTTTTGCAATGATCACCCCTTCTTTCGCTTCACGGTCGCTGCGTTTGGCAGCTACTTTCTGGCCTTGTTTGCGCAACCAGTCAATGGCTTCTTCAAAATCGCCATTGGTTTCAGTTAATGCTTTTCTGCAATCCATCATTCCTGCACCGGTTGCCTGGCGAAGTTTGTTGATATCTGTTGCGGTTATTGTTACAGTACTCATTGTATTGAATTTTGAAATTTTAATTGGGAAATTTTGAAATTGCGGCGCAAATCTGATTTTTATAACAACCCCTTCCTATTATCAATTGA
>JAYSXR010000172.1:0-40246 GCA_043717145.1 Chitinophagaceae bacterium
ACTCATCCGATGAATGTTTTGATTGCAACTTATAATGAAGCAATCAAAAAGAAAGAAATATTTAAACCGGTTCGGATATTTAAAACACCAAAAGGCGAACAGGTAATTGATTTTGGCCAAAACCTGGTTGGTTGGGTAACCCTGAAAGTAAAAGGCAATGCTGGCGACAAAATCGTTGTATCACATTCAGAAGTAATGGATAAAGCGGGTAATTTTTATACTACAAATCTTCGCGCAGCCAAAGCACAGGATACCTATATATTAAAAGGTGGCGTAGAAGAAATATTTGAGCCGCATTTTACCTGGCATGGCTTCCAGTTTATCAAACTCGAAGGTTACCCTGGTGAGATAAGAGCAGAAAATTTTACAGCAGTTGCCATGTATTCAGATATGACAACTACGGGCAGTTTCAGTTCATCCAATGCATTGGTAAACCAGTTGCAACATAATATCCAGTGGGGACAAAAAGGCAATTTCTTAGACGTTCCCACAGATTGTCCCCAACGAGATGAACGTTTGGGCTGGACGGGTGATGCGCAGGTTTTTTCAAGAACAGCTGCTTTTAATATGAACGTAAACAAATTCTTTTCCAAATGGCTTAGAGATGTGGAAGCTGATCAATTGCCTAATGGGAGTGTTCCATTTGTGGTTCCGAATGTATTGGGTGTAGGTGCCGTGGGCTCTACAGGGTGGGCCGATGTAGCTACTATTATTCCATGGAACGTTTACCTGGCGTATGGCGATAAGCGAGTGATTGAACAGCAATACACCAGCATGAAGAATTGGGTGGGCTATATGCAAAACAGTAGCAAGAATAATTTGTGGAATACCGGTTTTCATTTCGGCGACTGGTTATTCTATCGGCCCGATGATGATAATGATGGAAGGGCAGCGGTTACAGATAAATACCTTATCGCACAATGTTTTTATGCCAACTCAACCCAGCTGTTAATCAATGCAGCAAAGGTTTTAGAAAAAATGGAAGATGCAGCTAAGTATGAAATATTATTGCAAAAAATTAAAGAAGCATTCATAAAAGAATACCTTACTGTCAACGGCCGGCTGGTATCCGGAACACAAACGGCCTATGTACTTGCCTTAAATTTTGATATGTTACCGGAGGCATTAAGGCAACAGGCAGCAGACAGGTTAGCAGAAAATATTAAAAGTTACAATAACCATTTAACTACTGGTTTTTTAGGAACGCCTTATCTCTGTCATGTATTAACGCGTTTTGGTTATACTGATATTGCGTATAATCTTTTATTGCAGGAGAAATATCCATCCTGGTTATACCCTGTAAAAATGGGTGCCACCACTATCTGGGAAAGATGGGATGGCATTAAACCTGATGGATCTTTCCAGGTGCCTTCTATGAATTCTTATAACCACTATTCTTATGGCGCGATAGGAGATTGGATGTACCGTGTAATGGTTGGATTGGATACGTATGATGATGGCCCGGGATACAAGCACATCAAAATAAAACCACATATCGGCGGTGGGTTTACCAATGCTTCAGCTTCGTTACAAACTTATTATGGAAAATTGAGCAGTAGCTGGAAAGTGGATGCAGATAAAACCTACATGGATGTTGAAATACCTGCCAACACTACTGCTACCGTTTTTATTCCTGCAAAAAATGCCGGTTCGGTAACGGAAAGTGGTGCAGTAATAAGTACAATTGATACAACAATGGAAGAAGGATATGTGTTGGTTAAGTTGGGTTCAGGTATATATCACTTTATTGTATCTAAGCAGTAAAATAATTATAAGCGAGGCAGTAAAAAATTACTTTAAATGAAACGATTAATAACACTGATATTATTATCAGTAACACTTTCTGTAAATGCACAGGACACCAAAGACATTAACCCTACTTTACTCAACAGGCAATGGCCCGCTTCCTGGATAACCTGTCCTGATGTACCACAGCGCGATTACGGGGTGTATCATTTTCGTAAAACATTTTCAACAGGGCAGGTGCCGGCAAAATTCGTTGTACATGTGTCAGCCGATAACCGGTACCGTTTATTCGTTAATGGCATAGCTGTTTGCAGTGGACCTGCAAGAGGTGATTTGTATAACTGGTATTTTGAAACCATTGACATAGCCCCGTATTTGAAAAACGGGAACAATACCATTGCTGCATTGGTCTGGAACATGGGAGTATACTCACCTGTGGCACAGATATCCAATCAAACTGCATTTGTATTGCAGGGAAATGGGGATGTAGAAAAAGTAATCAATACTGGCGAAGGATGGAAGGTATATCACAATACATCATATACACCTTGCTCAACGGATAATGCATCGCGCTTACGCACGTACATGGTTATTGGTCCGGGCGACCAGGTAGACGCAGCTAAATATCCATGGGGATGGGAGAGGTCTGGGTTTATAGATTCAACATGGAAGCCAGTAAAAAAATTAGCTAATCCTGTTCCGGTAGGATATGGATCAGATAATCTCTGGACAATGCAGCCGCGCAATATCCCTTTGATGCATGAAACCAAACAAAGGATATCTGTGGTAAGAAGGGCAACAGGCATTGATGTATCTAATGACTTTTTAGAAGGTAAGACTGGGTTAGTGATACCGGCTAATAAAACAGTGAGTATTTTATTGGATCAATCATTTAATACCGTAGCGTATCCCGAATTATTAATCAGTAATGGTAAAGGCAGTTCTGTAAAATTAACGTATGCGGAAGCCTTGTTTGAAAAAGATGGCCAGAAAGGGAACCGCAACCAGATTAGCGACAAGGATATCATAGGTAATTACGATGTGTTTATGCCGGATGGAGGTGCAAAAAGATTGTTCCGTCCCCTTTGGTTTCGCACCTATCGTTTTATGCAATTGGATATTGTTACAAGCGATGAACCATTGGTGATTGATGACCTGTATGGAACTGCAACCGGTTATCCTTTTGAAGTAAAAGCCTCTTTTAGTAGTAACGATGAATCACTACAACAAATATGGGATATCGGTTGGCGCACGGCACAACTCTGTGCTGGTGAAACCTATTTTGATTGCCCTTATTATGAACAATTACAGTATGAAGGGGATACACGGATTCAATCATTGATATCCTTGTATGTTACCGGAGATGATAGGTTAATGCGTAAAGCCATACTTGATTTTTATCATTCCAGGGTGCCGGAAGGGCTAACACAAGGCCGTTACCCGAGTAGCCGACTGCAGGTGATACCGCCATTTTCTTTATTCTGGGTTTCGATGATCTATGATTACTGGATGCATGAAAAAGACCAGCTATTTGTATCAGATTTTTTAATTCCGATTACTGGTGTATTAGATTGGTTTGAAAAAAAGATTGATAAAAATAAAACCATGCTCGGCCCGATGAAGTGGTGGAGTTTTGTAGACTGGAACCATGCATTTCCCGGCGGTGCGCCTGATGGTGCGCTGGACGGTAATTCATCTGTAATAACCCTTCAGTATGTGAACACCTTGCAACAGGCGGCAGATCTTTTTACCTTCTTCGGTAAACCTAATGAGGCTGCACATTACCGCGAACTGGCAACAAGCTTAAGTGTAGCCACTTACCGCCAGTGTTTTGATGTAAAAAAAGGACTGATGGCCAATACACCACTCAAAAATACTTTCAGCCAGCATGCCGGTATCATGGCAGTCCTTACCGGATGTGTACCTGAAAAAGATATGAAAGTGGTAATGAAAAAAGTATTGTACGATACGTCACTCAGCCAGGCAACTTTTTATTATCGCTTTTATCTGAACCGTGCTTTGAAAAAAGCGGGTATGGCCGATATGTATTACTCGCAACTAAAGCCATGGCGGGGTATGATTAATAACGGCCTTACCACCTTTGCTGAAAATCCTGATCCCACACGCTCTGATTGTCATGCATGGAGTTCAAGTCCGAATTATGATTTTTTTGCTACCATCTGTGGTATCGTTCCGTCAAAACCTGGATTTTCTGCTGTAAAAATTGAGCCTGCATTAGGTGAACTGAAGCAGATAGTGGCCAGCATGCCACACCCTGACGGAACCATCAGCCTAACCCTTCAGCGTAAAGGCGAGAATGGGGTAGAAGCGCAGGTGAGTTTACCGGCAAAGCTTATGGGGGAGTTTGTTTGGAAAGGGAAAGTGGTAAAGCTTACGGGCGGTAAGCAGAACATCGTTTTATAACTAACCCTGAAACTGCTTCAATTTCCACTCCTCTTTCTTGCTTAAAGAAGAGTAAATGGGAGGTTTGCTCATTATATTAGTGTAATCTGTTTGAGTTATTTATCTTAATTACAATCTCTAAAAAAATAGTATACGAAAATGATATTATGTTACTTCTCAAAGAATTAAGTATTAATAATAAGGACATTCTTTGGCTCTCTTTAAAAGACATAAAATATCAACTGTACTTTAAGGACTATATCTGTTGTGGTGGGCTCTTATTATTTATTATTACTAATTAAACCTCAGCCAAACAAGACAAATTGTGACTTTACGCCTCTTGTTGTTATTTGTTTCTCACTAATTATTGTCTAGTATAGGTAAGCATATTGTTAATTAAATTCTTTACTTTAAAAAAACCATTCAGTATAGATTATTTATTTTTTATAGTAATCGTTATTTTTCCATTAGCTATCGGAATGTTTTATTTAATGGGAATGTAAACTTTCCGTAAGCTGGGTCTCTAAAATAAAGAATTGTGTAATAGCAATCCTTACAACGAAGCGCGAAGAGTAAGTGAAAAAGGTATCTCAATATGCTGCACTGAATGCTCCAAAATTAACTGGGCTGTTTTCTCGCCCATCATCTGAAAATCAGTTGAGATGGTAGTTATACCATTAAGGATGATTTTTTTCATAGGGGTTTCGTTATACGAGATAACACCTACATGCTTTCCTACCTTCATTTTGGTGGCTAATATTTTTTCTATCAATATTACCAGGTCATCTTCCATTAAATTAATATAGGCTTCACCTTCTTTAATAGGCTCATTGGCTATATTATGTACTACTTTATGGTTAAAAGCATATTGCTGGCAAAAACGCGTAAACCCTTTTAATATTTCTACCGGGTGATAGGTATAAAAAGGGACAATGATTTTGATAGTGTTGTATTTACTCAAATGTGGGAGTGCCTGTTCCAGTGCACCGTAAATGTCTTTTTCAAAATTTTCATATACCGCTCCATATTGCCCTTCAATACCGTTTATCAGCTTATCTAATAAAATCAACTTGTCCTTAGGGATCATATTAATAACATCATACGCATTTTCACCACCATCCAGAAAATGGGGGATGATTACATAATGCGTATATTCTTTTTTGGCGTTTTGGATAAGGCGTTTAAAAAAATCAAAATCATTATTATAAATATAAAAATCGATAGAAGCCAGTTCACCTAAGGAGGCAACAAATGCATCGTAAATAATTTTTTTGTGTGGACTCAGTTTATTAAACAGCAGGAAGATCTTTAATTTTTGTTTTACGTTATTGTCCTGAACAAAATAACCTTTACCCGGTACTGAACCCAGAACACTGATCTTTTTTAAATATTTATATCCTTTCTCAGCGGTATCCCTTGATATCTCAAATTCAAAACTTAGTTCATTAATGGAAGGCAGTATCTCATCTTTCTTAATCTTGCCATCGCCAATGGCTTTAATTATGGAATTGGCCAATTGCAGGTATTTGGGCGTAGCAGAATAATAGTCAATAAATAAATGCTGGAAAACAGAATTTTTTTTCATGATCAGAGTTCTTCGCATGGCAGCAGGCTGCCGTAATCTTTTCCAAACATACTTAGTATTATGGAATATGCGAACAGTTGTATGTATACACTTGAAATATGGAGTATACTTCCACAGATAATAAACCATGATAGTACATGACAGCAGGCAAGAGATAAATTATATTTTTGTATGCTTAATCCGTAATTTGTTAGCCACATAGAAATCTTCTGCTCATGGGTATTATCCTCGGTGTTATTTTCCATTTTATAGGCGGGTTCGCTTCAGGCAGTTTTTATATGCCCTACAAAAAAGTTAAAGGATGGAGTTGGGAAAGTTTCTGGATTATTGGTGGATTATTTTCCTGGCTTATCGTTCCACCTATCGCAGCATATCTTACGATACCTGGTTTTGTGGATATTATTAAAAGTAGTTCCACACAAATACTGGGTACCACATTTCTCATGGGTTTGTTATGGGGTATTGGCGGATTGATGTATGGACTGGGCGTTCGCTACCTGGGCATGAGTCTCGGCAATTCTGTGATACTGGGCTTCTGTTCGGCTTTCGGTTCTTTGATTCCGGCTATTTATTACAATTATGTACCCACACCTGGTAAAGAAAAACAGACGTTCGATTTCATGCTGCATAATAGTGGCGGACAATTGGTATTGCTGGGCGTGCTGGTTTGCTTAACAGGTATCGCTATTTGCGGTCGAGCGGGTATGCTTAAAGAAAAAGACCTGCCCGAAGAGCAGAAAAAAGAAAGTGTAAAAGAATTCAGTTTGGTAAAAGGCTTGGTAATCGCAACTATTTCCGGGATACTAAGTGCTTTTTTTAATTTTGGGATAGAAGCAGGAAAACCAATGGCTAACCTGGCTAATGCCAACTGGCAGATAAGTCATCCGGGTGAAGGCAATTTTTTATTTCAGAATAATGTCATTTTTGTGGTAATACTGTGGGGCGGGTTGACAACTAATTTTATCTGGTGCATGATATTGAATGCAAGGAATAAATCTTTTACCGATTACACGAATAAAAAATCGCCCCTGACAAAAAACTATCTGTTCTGTGCACTGGCGGGCACTATGTGGTTCCTGCAGTTCTTTTTTTACGGAATGGGCGAAAGTAAAATGGGCAATGGAGCCAGTTCCTGGATACTGCACATGTCGTTTATTATTCTTGTGGCCAATATGTGGGGTATCACTTTAAAAGAATGGAAGGGTGTAAGTAGTAAAACAAAAACAACCATCACGATCGGTATATTAACCATTATTGCATCTGTTTTTATCGTGGGATATGGCAATTCTATGCCTAAATAACCAAGTATTAAAAATTAATAATTAAAATGAATCCGGTGAATACAGTGGCAAAATTCAAATATGTCAGCTACTTGTGGGATGAAGCAAAAGCGGCTGCTTTGGCAGGCGATGAAGTAGCCTTATTGATCTATCGTTCTAATTTGTTAGGGGCCGATCTTAGGTTAACCAACTATGGCGGGGGCAATACTTCCTGTAAAGCCCTGGCCAAAGATCCATTAACAGGTAAGGAAGCTGAAGTGATGTGGGTAAAGGGAAGCGGTGGCGATCTTGGCACATTAAAAGCAAATGGCTTAGCTGCATTGTATGTTGACAGGCTGCTTAGCCTGAAAAATTTATATCTTGGAATTGAGTATGAAGATGAAATGGTGGAATTATTTAACCATTGTATTTTTGACCTGGTCTCTAAAGCCCCTTCTATAGATACGGCATTGCATGGGTTTCTGCCCTTTAAACATATCGATCACCTGCACCCCGATGCGGCCATTGCCATTGCTGCAGCAAAAGACGGCAAAAAAATTACACAGGAATTATTCAGCGGAACCATTGGCTGGGTAGAATGGCAAAAACCAGGGTTTGATCTGGGCTTGAAACTGAAAGCATGCCTGGATGAAAATCCCGGTATCAGGGGCATTATGCTGGGCTCACATGGATTGTTTACATGGGGTGATACTGCTTGTGAAAGCTATATTAATACACTGGAAGTGATTGAACTTTGTGCTGCGTATATTGAGGACAATATTCAAAAAAATAAACCTGCTTTCGGTGGCGAAAAAATACAGTCTTTAACAAAAGATAATCGGTTGGAACAGGCAGCAGCATTGGCTCCCGTATTGCGTGGTTTCTGTTCTTCCGAAAGGAAAATGATAGGCCATTTTACTGATGATGAAAAAGTATTACAGTTCATCAATTCAAATGATTTGGATAGATTGGCCCCAATGGGTACTTCCTGTCCTGACCATTTTCTCCGTACCAAGATCAGTCCATTGGTACTTTCTTTATCTCCTGATGAAAACCTGAATGATGTAAAATCTATCAAAGAAAAATTAGCCCCTGCATTTAATGCATACCGGAAAATGTATACGGATTATTATACCAAATGTAAACATGCCAATAGTCCAGCCATAAGGGATGCCAACCCTGTTGTAATCCTTTATCCCGGTGTAGGTATATTCACTTTTGCAGTAAATAAACAAACAGCTAGGGTAGCGGCTGAATTTTATGCGAATGCCATTAATGTAATGCGCGGCGCAGAAGCTATTTCAACCTACACATCCCTGCCAAGGCAGGAAGCTTTTAATATTGAATACTGGTTGCTGGAAGAAGCTAAACTGCAGCGCATGCCTAAACCCAAAGCATTGTCGGGAAGGGTTGCATTAATAACCGGAAGTGCCGGCGGAATTGGTAAAGCCATCGCTAAAAAATTTGCCGATGAAGGTGCCTGCATTGTTATTAACGATAATGATAGCCAACGTTTGGCCACAGCTAAAGAAGTTTTTCAAAAACAATATGGCAACGATGTTTTTACAACTGTTGTATTGGATGTTACCAGCAGGGAAGCGATTGAAAAGGCTTACCGGCAAACAGCCCTCTCATTTGGTGGAGTGGATATTGTAGTGAATTGTGCCGGCCTCTCTATTTCAAAACCTATTGAAGAACATACAGACAAGGATTGGGATCTTTTATATGATGTACTAGTAAAGGGCCAGTTTGTTGTTACACAGGAGGGTGTTGCCATCATGCGTAAACAAAATTTTGGCGGGGATGTCCTAAATATTGTTAGTAAGAATGCATTGGTTAGTGGCCCCAACAATGCCGGCTATGGTTCTGCCAAAGCCGCCCAGTTACATTTAAGCCGGTTGAATGCTGCAGAATTGGGAAAAGATAAGATACGGGTCAATGTAGTAAACCCCGATGCAGTAATCAGCGAAAGTAAAATATGGGAAGGTGCCTGGGCAGAAGGCAGGGCAAAAGCTTACGGGGTAAAAGTAGAAGAGCTTCCTGAATTTTATGCCAAACGAACATTATTGAATGAAATCATTAATCCCGGTGATATTGCGGATGCCTGTTTTGCATTCGTAGGTGGCCTGCTCAACAAATCAACTGGTAATGTTTTGAACGTAGATGGCGGAATAGCTACCGCTTTTGTAAGATAAGTTATTTTTAAGCGACAAGCAGTCGAAGGGTTGATGATTGTCTAATTGTCAAACCGCTTTTTTATACGTCTCTGATGGCTAATACTGATAGAAATTAAGCATTGGGGGTTAATGATTTTGTCAATTCTCTTTTTAAATGAAAACCAATGCACAGGGTAGCTTTTAAAATGCAATTGCTTAAGGGGTTTGAAGCAGAATACAAAAAAAGGCATGATGCATTGTGGCCCGACTTGCACGAATTATTAACGGGTTCGGATATTAGTGATTATTCTATTTATTTGGATGAAACAACGAACAGTTTATTTGGGGTACTAAAAGTAACGGATGCTGCAATATTAGATGAGCTGCCTTCTAACCCTGTTATGAAGAAATGGTGGTCGTATATGAAAGATATTATGGTAACGAATACAGATAATTCTCCGCTTAGTATTCCTTTACAAGAAGTATTTTATCTACCTTAAATTGTTATTATAAAACGATTGACTATGCTGATTGGAAAAAATAAGATTGCAGGGCATAACCATGCCTTATTAGCAAAACACATGAGAAGCTTTGCCTACGCAGCTGAAACTATTCCCCACATTACGCAGGTCTTACAAAAATTGCAGGATTTCCAGATCGCTATTCCCTCATGGGCATTGGGCACGGGCGGAACACGCTTTGGAAGATTCAGTGGAGGTGGCGAGCCAAGGGCATTGGAAGAAAAAATAGAAGATGTAGGTTTATTGCATGCACTTAATCAATCCAGCGGTGCCATTTCATTACATATTCCCTGGGATATACCAACAGATTACAAAAAGATAAAGGCACTGGCTGCACAATATGGGTTGGGTTTTGATGCGGTAAATTCCAATACTTTCCAGGACCAGCCCAATCAAAAACACAGTTATAAATTCGGATCTCTACAGCATGTTGATAAATCAGTACGCAAACAGGCAATCGAACATAATATTGAAGTGATCAAACATGGTATTGCATTAGGTTCACAGGCATTAACGGTATGGCTATCGGATGGCTCCTGTTTTCCGGGACAGCTGAATTTCAGAAAAGCGTTTCAAAATACATTAGAAGGCTTACAGGAAATATATGCGGCATTACCTGCCAACTGGAAAATATTTGTTGAGTACAAAGCCTACGAACCCAATTTTTATTCCATGACGGTGGGAGATTGGGGGCAATCCTTTTTATATGCCAGTAAACTCGGTGATAAAGCCTACACCCTGGTTGATTTAGGCCATCATTTACCCAATGCCAACATTCAACAGATCGTAGCATTACTATTGAATGAGAAAAAATTAGGAGGCTTTCATTTTAATGATAGTAAATATGGAGATGATGATTTAACAGTTGGTAGTATAGATCCTTATCAATTGTTTTTAATTTTTAATGAATTGGTAGAAGGAATGGATGCAAGAGGTATGAACCATGCTACTGGTCTTGGCTGGATGATAGATGCTTCTCACAATGTAAAAGACCCGCTGGAAGACCTGCTGCAAAGTATTGAAGCTATTAAGATAGCATATGCACAGGCGTTGCTGGTTGATGCCAAAGCATTGCAAATCGCCCAGGAAAATAATGATGTGGTAAAAGCGCAGGAAATACTCCAGCAGGCTTACCGCACTGATGTACGCCCGATCGTAGCTGAAGCCAGGCTGCAAAGAGGTGCAGCATTGCAACCCTTACAATTGTTCAGGGAAGAAAAAGTGCGTGAGCAGTTAATTAAAGAAAGAGGGGAGAAGGGCGTGGCAACCGGGTTATAAAGAATATTGAATATCGAACAAAGAATATCAAATGTCGAAGTATTTCCTTGTTCTACATGCGGTATTCTTTGTTCGATATTCGAGGAGTTATTTAAACCAATTAATGTCCCGGTATGAAGCCAACACCTGTCATAGCAATTTTCGATATTGGAAAAACAAATAAGAAATTTTTCCTGTTTAATGAGCAGTATCAAATTGTGATGGAAAGATCGGCTCAGTTTGCGGAAATAGCAGATGAAGATGGGTTTCCTTGTGATGATGTGCAGCAATTAATTATCTGGGTAAAACAGACCATTCATGCAGTCATTGCCATTGCTGCATTTGATGTAAAAGCCATTAACTTCTCAGCATACGGTGCCAGTTTTGTACACATTAATGATAAAGGTGAAACGGTAACACCTTTATACAATTACCTCAAGCCTTATCCGGCGCAATTACAGGATACCTTTTATAAAACATACGGTGGTGAACGTAACCTGTCTGTTGCTACTGCCTCGCCTGTATTAGGTAACCTGAATTCCGGTATGCAACTGTACAGGATCAAATACGAGCAAAGCGAAGTGTTTGCGCAGATACAATATTCCCTGCACCTGCCGCAGTTTATCAGTTACCTCGTTACGGGTAAAACGTATGCTGAAATAACCAGTATCGGCTGCCATACCGGCCTCTGGGATTTCACAAAAAAGCAATACCACGAATGGGTGTATGCCGAAGAACTGGATGAAAAATTTCCTCCCGTTTTACGTTCTGATACAACCGTAGATATAAACCTGCAGGAAAAAAAAATAAAAGTAGGCATAGGCCTGCATGATAGTTCGGCCGCGTTAATCCCTTACCTGGCTTGCTTTTTAGAACCATTTATATTATTGTCAACAGGTACCTGGTGCATTAGTATGAACCCGTTTAATGAAGAGCCTTTAACAGCAGCTGAATTGGAGCAGGATTGTTTGTGTTATATGGAATACCACAGGCGGCCGGTGAAAGCAGCCAGGCTATTTGCGGGTAATGAACATGAACTACAAGCGAAAATACTGGCAGCTCATTTTAAAGTAGCTGTTGATGATTATCAGCAGGTTGTATTTTTACCTTCCTTATTTAAAAAGATAGTAGAACGAAATGAAACATGCGATGCTGAAACGGGGTTACATACTTCTGCTTTTACAAAAAGACCGATAACTGATTTTGTTTCCTACGAAGAAGCCTATCATCAATTGATCTATGATATTATTTGCCAACAACAAAAATCAACATCCCTCATCTTATCGGCTAAAAAAGTTACCCGCATTTTTGTAGACGGTGGCTTTGCCCAAAACCCGGTGTATATGCATATGCTTGCAGCAGTATTCCCTGCTATGGAAGTGTTTGCTGCATCAGTATCCCAGGCTACAGCCATCGGTGCCGCGCTTTCCATTCATGCACACTGGAATTCCCAACCGGTACCCGGTGATATGGTTGCTTTGAAATATTATACAGTAAGTAAGTAAATCGGTAAAAAAATATTATTTTACGCAATCGTTCCCGAAAATATTTCTGTATTGATTTTTTGAAGGTATACGCTTGAAAAATATTATTCATCAGCATGCTGCAGGATAGTCGCGGTTTTAAAGCTCTCTATTTTTAGAGAATGTTAAAAATACTTGCCATCACTATCACATAAACCAAACGATTGCTACCATGAAAGAGACATTACGCTTTTGGCGAAACTGTACCCTTTTTTCGCTTCTTTCTCTGGGATTACTGCTTACTCCATCCTTAACAAAAAGCCAAACCGGCAAAATAACTATTACCGGAAAAGTAACTGACGAAACAGGTAAGCCGTAGGAGGGTGCTTCTGTTGCCGAGCAAGGTACGACCAACCGTACCGCTACAAAAGACGACTGGAGTTGGGTGGATGCCATTCAAATGGCCATGCCTGTTTTTACAAGGTTAGGTTTTGTTTACAAGGATACCAATTATTTTCACCGTATGTATGAAATGTATGTGTTTACGAAAAATAAACATGGTGGCAATGGATTATTTAGTAAGGAGGAATATTTGTGGTGGAGGGATAAAGATTTTGTGCCACCTTATAAAGAACCGAATGGCGAAAGCTGTTACTGGTCGAGGGGAAATGGCTGGGTACTGGCAGCTTTGGTAAGAACACTGCAATTATTACCCAAAACAGATTCGCATTACAAAGAATATTTACAGGATTATAAGAATATGTGTAAAGCCCTCTTGCCATTGCAACGGAATGATGGTTTCTGGAATGTTAGCCTGAATGACAGTACCCATTTTGGTGGTTAAGAATTAACGGGTACTTCCTTATTTACTTATGGATTTGCGTATGGGATCAACAATGGGATACTTGATAAAAAATATATATACGTGCTGTTATAAAAGCATGGAATGCATTAATAACAGATTGTGTCCATTCTAACGGATTCTTAGGTTATGTACAGGGTACCGGTAAAGAACCCAAAGAAGCACAACCGGTAAACTATACAAGGGTTCCTGACTTTGAAGACTTTGGATTAGGTTGTTTTCTCATGGCTGGTTCGGAAATGTTTAAAATGAAATAAGTACAGCGGGCAGTAGGTATTAACTAAACTTTGGTTATTTGCTTTCTCGTGTATCTTAACTTTGCACGAGGCAACAGCCTTATTCAATTGAGCATCCTGCCGGTATCATTCTTAATGTGCTGATCATGAAAATACAAACCCGGAAACAATTTTTTAGTATAGTAAGTATGCTGGTAATATTTACTGCATGTAGTTCTTCTAAAAATAGCCAGCAACCAGACATTGTTAAACCAGGCCATTGGCAGTCAAATACCCTTTTTATCAATGGAGATGATAGCGACTGGGTTAAGCCGCTTATGTATTTGGATACAAAACAAAACCTCGCGTATACTGTTTCCAATGATAAAGACAACCTCTACATTTTGGCCAGTACAAATAATGAAACAACGATCCAGCGGATACTCAGTGGCGGATTAACCGTTTATCTTAATAACCACGGTGTAAAAGATGAACCCGGTGCGGGAGGCATCAGTTTCCCTACGGGTAATATAACCCGCCAGGCCAATAAAATGATTAACGACCGGCCTGAATACCGCAACAATAAGCATGTTGCCCTTGATGCGGTACAGGACTATTCGCTGTTTGGCTTTAATACGATAAAGACCCAGCAAAATTTTGATTACGGAAAAGAAAATGCAGAAGGTATTGATGTAAGTATTGGATTAAATAATGCAGGTGAATTAGTGTATGAAGCGATGGTGCCGCTCAGTGCTTTTTTAAATAAGAGTGATATAAGTAATGCAGGCAGAAAAAGTTTTACGATCGGCTTTGTGCTCGAACCATTACCTCCTCAATCAGGCTCGCGGGGTGGTGGTGGCGGTGTATCTATTGGTGGTGGGATAGGTATTGGTTCCTTTGGTAGCGGTGGCGGTATTGGAGTGTCAATTGGCAGCGGCGCATTGGGTAGGATAGGAGGTGGTAGAAATAATAGACAGGTTAAAATATGGAGAGAGATAATGTTGGCAAAGACACCCATTGCAGGAAAATAGGGATCACAACTTTTCGCTGATGGTAATTTATTTGGTGTTTAGAAAGTTTTATGATTCTTATTCTATTGTAGACATATTTCCTTCTCTCATACACGTTACAGAGACTAATGATCTTGGAAATCAATACAAAATTGACCTTACCTTTAACGATGGAATTATTACAAACAATACCCATACTGGATAGTGCCGAAATCCGTATACTCGGGGCCTTGATGGAAAAGGCAAAAACCACGCCCGATTATTATCCCATGACTATTAATGGTCTCACTGCAGCATGTAATCAAAAAACATCAAGAAGGCCTGTTGTACAGTATGATGAAGAAACAGTGATTGCTACACTCAATTCACTAAAAAAAAAGGGGCTGGTTGCTACCGCCACAGGTGGCTCAAGCCGCACCGTAAAATACAAACATAATTTCGCCATCGTGTTCCCGGTTGACCAGGCAGAAACAGCCATACTTTGTTTATTACTATTACGTGGCGCACAAACCCCTGGTGAATTGCATACCAACTCAGGCAGATTATACGAATTTGATTCTTTGGAAGAAGTGCAGGCCGTGTTGGAGAAACTGGCAGCGTATCAGTCTCCGTTCGTTCAGCAACTGCCAAGGAGGGCCGGACAAAAAGAAACGCGCTTCATACATTTATTAGGTGGTACACCCGATCTTACACAAGAGGATCATCCAATAGATCCGTCTGGCAAAACAGATATTGATATCGAAGCCCGTTTAGCTAAAGTTGAATTGGAACTTGCTGAAATGAAGGAATCTTTTAATAAATTAATGAAAGAATTGATGGGGTAAGTAACAGATTAAAGCGTTTTATAGATACGGTTGTTCGTACGCCTTTTAAAAATATGTCATGAGCTCATTTATAAAAATACCCTTTGATGAAATAATAGACTGCTTACACCAGAGCTTAATTAAGCATACTTTTTCTGACACTGATGCAATAACCCTTGCAAAGATCTTTGCAGAAACAAGCCTGGAAGGTGTTTACACACATGGAATTAATAGATTTCCACGCTTTATACAATATGTACGAAAAGGGTATGTTATACCTGGTGCCCAGCCCGTATTGAAAAATAAAATAGGCGGCATAGAACAATGGGATGGTTGCCTTGCTGCCGGCCCGCTTAATGCGATACTTGCTACAAAGAATGCTATGAAACTTGCATCAGTTAATGGTATTGGTTGCGTTACCCTCGCCAATACCAATCACTGGATGCGTGGGGGTACTTATGGAAGATTGGCTGCAGAAGCAGGGTTTATATTTATCGGTTGGACAAATACCATATCAAATATGCCTGCATGGGGTGCAGTAGATGCCAGATTGGGTAATAACCCGTTCGTACTGGCTGTACCTAATGATGATGGTGCAATAGTATTGGATATGGCTATGTCACAATACTCGTATGGTGCTATAGAATTAGCAGTAATAAAAAAAGAACCACTTGCATACCCGGGAGGTTACACATTAGCTGGGGAACTTACCAATGATCCGGCCGCAATACTTCAATCGAGAAGATTATTACCAGCGGGGTATTGGAAGGGGGCAGGACTCGCTTTATTACTTGATATATTGGCAACTGTTTTATCCGGGGGGCTTTCTACATATCAGATTACCCATCGAGAAGCCGATTATGGCGCATCACAGGTATTCATTGCGATTGATATAACCAAACTGGCCAATTATTCTACTATTCAAATTGCGGTAAAATCTATACTGGATGATTACAGCAGTTCCATTCCGCAATCTGGATCCGATAAAATAATTTATCCCGGCCAGAAAGCAATGGCCATTCGAAAACAGAACTTAGCAGAAGGTATCCCGGTTGCCGAAGATATCTGGAACGAGATAGAAGCTATCCGTAAAGCTTAAAGGTTTATTTAACTGTAATCATCTGTAAACAAACAGGTGCACCAACACTTATTCGCTTCCCGCTATCAGACAGTAGCCCGCTTTTTTTATTACGCTTAAAAATAACTACTTCATCTGTTTGCTGATTGGCAACCAATAAAAACAATCCAGTTGGATCAATAGTAAAATTTCTGGGTCCCCTGCCTAAAGTTGCTTGTCTGCCTTTATACGTTAGTTGCCCGTGCGCCCCAATACTATAGATTACAATATCATTGGCATCACCCCGGTTTGAAGCATAGAGAAATTTCCCATCCGGCGAAATATGTATATCAGCTGAACGGATTTCTCCATTAAAATCTATTGCCGCTATTTTAACCGTTTGCATTATATGAAGTTTGCCCTTTTTAAACGACAATAGAGTTATCATGCCAGATATTTCCTGTATTACATACAGCCTTTCTTTTTTGGTGGGATGAAATACAAGGTGACGTGGCCCGCTCCCTGCCTGCAGTTTACACGAATCAACAGCAGGGCCAAGTGGAGATGCTTTAGTTAGATCTACGGGATAAACTTTTACAAAATCCGTCCCCAGGTCCTGGACCAATAAGTAGTTATCGTCGGGTGATAAAACAGTGGAATGAACATGCGGACTATCTTGCCTGCCCGGATAAATACTTTTTCCATAATGCTGTATCAACTGGCTGTTTGCGCCAAGAGATCCATCTTTTTGTATAGGTAATACTTTCAGATAGCCATCATTATAATTAGCGGTAAATACAAAACGGCCTGTATGGTCTGTGGAAATATAACAAGGGCCATTACTGCCAAACCTGATGCGGTTTATAAACGTTAGAGTTCCCGAACCTGCATTAAGTGCAAATGCAGATACGCCTCCTTTTTTATCACCCAGCTGGTTTACCGCATAAAGAAATTGCTGCTTATGACTGATGGTAAGATAAGAAGGGCTTTCGGTAACAGTTTTTGAAAGCAGGGAAACATCTCCGTTTTTTGGATTGAATGCATAACTGTATATGCCCTCACTTATGCCTGTATTGGTGTAAGTGCCAATAAATAATTGTATAAACGGCGGCACTGTTGTTTGCGCAGTTGCAGAAAGTAAAAAGGCCAATAAAATACAAAAGAAAAGGCCGGCTTTCATTCTATTATCTTTATTTGGACAGGAAATTGCCGGGTATGCGAATACCTTCTTCTTTATCCAATACGCTTTTCATTAGCTTTTTCAGGCCATCCGGAAGTATCTTTTTTTCTTCTTCTTTTAAAGGCTGTATAATTTCGAAAAATTCATCATCGTCATCATAGTAACCGAAATAGAGATCGTAATAATCATTCAGGTGCAACCGCAATGAGATCTCTTTATCTTCCTCATAAACATGCATAGAAATGATTGCCCATTGATCCTCATTCAGAAAATCAAACCGTATTTCAACAGGATCCTTACTGATTACCCAGGCCACTAATTTTTCAATCATTTCAGCCGAGTGGTTCTTAACTAATTCTTCAAATGTCATATCAATGGATGATTAAGGTTCGATTGAAGGTATACAATTTTCTTTTCTACGGCCGCTAAGCTCCTTTACGTAAATCAATGAGCAATTACAGGTATTTAAGTAGCATAATTTCCTAAAAAAATAATGACTGATAATGGTTAAGGGTTAATCAGATCAGTATTTACCACCCAATTCCATAATCTTCCCCATTGTTGCTGCTTCCGCCCCATAAGCTATTATGTTTCCAGTCCAGATAAATGGCGTTTATCGGTCCGCTTGTTCTGTCGCCGAATGTTAATTTATAACCCATTTTCTTCAAGTCATTACGGATGTCTTCTGATATAGTATTAGGAAGTAAAATATTACCGGGCCGCGGTTTTCTATCTTCTGTTTTAGTACCGCCCAGTGATAACCATAATTGATTAGTATTAAAGTTGGGTGCTTCTGTAGCTTGTTGAACCGTCATATTAAACTCGACCATGTTTAAAAAGAATTGCAATAAATTCTGGTCTTGCGTATCACCACCCTGTACACCAAAGCATAAAAAGGGTTTACCATCTTTCAGTGCCAGGGTGGGTGTTAAGGTCACACGCGGCCTTTTACCCGGCTCAACTACATTAAACGGATCAATGGAAGCATCCAGAACAAAGCTTTGCATGCGTTGGCTCATTCCCACGCCTGTATGACCGGCGATGCAGGCAGGTAACCACCCACCGCTAGGTGTTATTGAAACTACCCAGCCCGAAGTATCGGCTGCTTCTACAGAAGTGGTGCCGCGCCATAAACGATCCATATATTCTTCATCAACAATGACCGGATTATTTTTTTTACCAATTATATTCAGGGTATTTTGATCGTGCTTGGGTATTGCACTACCGCCTGGGCTGTTGGTTGAATCAAGCGAAAAACCTCTTTTTTTAAGAATGTCTAAATAAGGATTTCTTTTTCCTTCAAAAGGGTAGGGATCACCAGGACCTGCATTGGCATTGTTTCTATCAAAATTAATTTGTTTTGCTCTTTCTTTTGCATAGGCTTTACTTAATAAACCTTTCATCGGTTCTTCGGGTGGAAAATACGGATCACCATAATAAAAATCACGATCCGCAAAACTGAGATTCATGGTTTGATATAAAGTATGAATGTATTTGGTGCTGTTATAACCCATTGCTTTCAGGTCGAAATTTTCGAGTATGTTTAACGATTGCAAAAGCATAGGCCCCTGTGTCCATTGCTGTAATTTATATACTTCAATCCCTTTATAATTTGTATGCAATGGCTCTTCCATAATGGGCTTCCATTTAGCAAGGTCATCCATCGTAATTAATCCACCCTGTTCTTTGCTGCCGCGTACAAATTCAACAGCGATATCGCCTTTGTAAAAACGGTCAAAAGCCGCCATGATGGCTTTTTTACGGCCCTTCTTGGCTTTTACTGCGTTTTGTTCCGCTTCTACCAACTTGGTAAGGGTTGCAAGGAGGTCTTTCTGTATGAAAATTTCGCCCGCCTCAGGGGCCTCTCTCTTTTCTCCTGCATGTGGGAAAAAAACTGCAGCAGAATAAGGCCATTGTTTAAGCATTTGTTTCCCCTTTTCCATACTATTGGCAGTCTGTGCCTCTATGGGATAACCGGCTGCCAGTTGCATGGCAGGTGCAAGTACATCCTGTAAACTCATCGTACCAAATTCAGACAACATATAACAAAGTCCGCCTACGGTACCCGGTGTTGTTGCCGCCAAAGGGCCGTATTCTGGCGGAAAATTATATCCCTTACTCTTAAAAAAATCAACGGTTGCCCCTGTAGGTGCAACCCCTAAGGCATTAATGGCAATCACTTTTTTTGTATGCGGATTATAAATGAGTGCCTGCGTTTCGCCACCCCAACTCAATACATCCCACATGGTGCAGGTAGCAGCCAGCATGGCGCAGGCAGCATCTACCGCATTGCCACCTTTTTGAAATACCATCGCACCGGCGGTAGCCGCCAGGGGTTTACCGGTAACTGCCATCCAGTTCTTTCCATGCAAAGGAGGCTTCTGTGTTTGTTGGGCATTTGCACTGGCTACAGCTATTGCAAAAAGAAAAGAGAGGATACATTTTATTTTCATGACGAGGAAGTTTGTGCTGGGTGAATTAGTTTGGGTACTGCTAAAATAATCAATAATGGATACCAAATACTTGTTTTGCTTCAGATGATTTTCCGGTAAAACAAGTATGCAGGTCTTATACTATAATCTTGTTATCAGGCGTTTAAAAATACCATTATGCGTTTCTAAAGTTTTCATCTGCAAAAAATAAAAAACCAAAAAAGTTGCTGGCAGGTAAAGAATAGACAAAAAGACAAAATATTATCAGTGATTCAAATATGTTATAGGGTTTAAGAAATCATCTATATATGCCAAATAGTATCAGTCGACAGGGTAAGGTAAACAGGTTCCCCTTCGACAAAATTTGATAAAAGGGTTCTTACTATAATATGTTTATTCGTGGTGAGGATGATGGTTAATTCATAAAAAGCGCCCATGAAAAACACATGACTCACCTTTCCTATGATGCCTGATGTTTTTTCCTTTGTTATGAGAAACTGTTCTGGTCGTAAAAATGCCCTGTTATCATTTATTTCAAACCCCGGTACGCCTCCGAATAATCTTACATCGGAAGCATCTATCAAATTATAATTGCCTAATAAAGCAGCCGTATATTTATTTACAGGTTGCCAGTAAATTTCTAAAGGTGTTCCTCTTTGAACTATTCCGCCATCCTTGAGTATAATGATTTCATCTGCCCATGAAAGAATGTCCAGCGGATCGTGCGAAACAAGTATGCAGCTGATGCCAAGTTTTTCACCAAGGTCATGAATAACTGATTTCAAAATATTTTTATGGGTCATATCCAGGTTAGAGAAAGGTTCATCCAGCAATAACAACCGTGGTGATGTGGTGAGTAACCTCGCCAGCGCAATTCGCTGTTTTTCTCCTCCGGATAACTGATCGGTCCTCCGTTTCAATAAATGATCAATCCTGCATATGGCATATAAAGTATGGGCTTCTGTGGCAGATAGTTTATTGGCATATTCCAATACTTCTTCGACCCGGTAATTGGTTCGCAATTCAAAATGTTGTGATAGATACGCGATATGCGGATGTCCGGGTACCAATTCTTCTTCCGGCCCTCTCACTCTTTTGTTTTCAAAGAGAACCTTACCCGCATCAGGCTGAATCAATCCTGCAATAATTTTCAGTAAAGTGCTTTTGCCTGAACCTGTTTCACCTGCGATGGCTATCTTTTGAAATACCTGTTGGGTAAAATTGATTTCCTGCAATACAAAATCCTGCTCTCCTTTTTTAAAGATCCCCGATACGGTTAATAAATGCATAACCCCAAATTTCGTTGATGTTATTGTAATCACCACAGGTATTAGAAAGAAAAAATTGTCATAGATGCACAGAGAAGATTTACAAAATTTGACCGGGAACTAAAGTATCGATTGGCTAGAACGGTGATGGACTTATTGAAGTCCATCCTCCATCAACAATCACAGTCTGCCCGGTAATGTGTTTTGCTTTGTCAGAAACAAAGAATAAAGCGGTATCTGCAATATCCGTAACCGTGGCTGCCCGGCCCATCGGTGTTAGTTTTGACCATGTATCCGCATAATCAGGGTCGTTCAATGTACGCTCAGTTAATGTTGCCCCGGGGGCAATGGTATTAACGGTAATATGATATTGCGATAATTCAATTACAAGATTTTTTGCCAGCATTTCCAATGCAGCTTTACTCATACTGTAGGCCGCGAGGTTTTTATGCGCCTGGTGCCCGGTAACAGATGAAGTGAATAGTAAGGAACCACCTGTACTTTGTTGTTTCATTTGTTTTGCAGCCGCCTGCGCCAGGAAAAAACTGCCGGCTAAATTTACTTCCATAACCCTTGCAAATGATTCGGGTGAGTAGGTGAGGAACTCACCAAACAAAGTAATACCTGCGTTGGCAATAACAATATCCAGATGCCCGAATGTACTAACTGCTGTATTTACTAATTGTTGAATAAAACCCGTATCACTCGAGTCTCCTGCCATTGCCAAACATTGTCCGTTAGTGGCTCCCGTAATAATCCTCGCAGCAGTTGTGGCAAGTTTGGTATCAATATCGTTTAGCAAAACACTGGCGCCCTGACTTACCAGTTTTTTGGCTATCTCAAATCCAATACCCTGGCCGGCCCCGGTTACAATAGCTACTTTGTTGCTAAAAGGCATAGAATCAGGTTAAATAATTTTTTAAGGGTGCTATCGAATATAGTAAAAAAAATCCGCCATGGTGGTGGCTCAATATTCCAAGAAGAATAAATTAACCTGAAGATCTGCAGATGGCATTGCAATAATTAATTATGATCAGCGAATCACAGCTTACTATCGAAATGATTTTGTATGTCGTTTTTACAATAATTGAGTATTTTGTCTGATAAGATAAAATAGTGCTATGGATTTTAAACCCTTTACGCTTGCCTTGTTGCTTATGTTATTTGCCACAATAGCCATTGCCCAGCCTGTTAAAAATCATGGCCGTTTACAGGTTGTCGGAACAAAATTGGTTGATCAAAAAGGAACGCCTGTTGTATTGAGAGGTATGAGTTTTGGCTGGCATAACTGGTGGCCAAGATTTTACAATGCGGGAGCCGTAAAATGGTTGTATGACGACTGGAACTGCTCAGTAGTAAGGGCGGCCATGGGAGTTGAGCCCGACAAGGGTTATATAAAAGATCCTGCAGGTTCATTAGAAAAAATAACGGTAGTGGTAGATGCAGCCATTAACGAAGGTATCTATGTAATTATTGACTGGCATAGCCATAATGTGAACCTGAAGGAAGCCAAAGTTTTTTTTGCGAAAATGGCAACCCATTATGGCAAATACCCAAATGTGATCTATGAAATATTTAATGAGCCCGATAAAGAAAGCTGGAAAGAAGTAAAAGAGTATGCTTCAGAAATCATTGCAACCATAAGAGCAATTGACCCCGATAATATTATTTTGGTAGGCTCTCCGCATTGGGACCAGGACATCCACTTGCCTGCAGAAGACCCCATTAAAGGCTATACTAATTTGATGTACACCATGCACTTTTATGCCGGTACACATAAACAATGGCTGCGCGACAGGACAGATGCGGCAATCAATAAAGGTCTGCCCATTTTTATTTCAGAATCGGCCGGCATGGAAGCCAGTGGGGATGGACCTGTTAATGAGGCCGAATGGAGGAAATGGATTGACTGGATAAATGCTCGCGGATTCAGCTGGATAACCTGGTCGGTAACAGATAAAAACGAATCCTGTTCTATATTACAAACCACCGCAGCGTCGGATGGTAAATGGACAATAAAGGATTTGAAAGAATCGGGTATTAAAACAAGAGATTATCTGCGGAGTTACCCTCCAGTGAAGAAATAATGATATTGATTGCAAGCCCCAAATATATGTGGAACGTTATTAAGCCACTGGAAAAACTGCCTAAAAATTAAGCTTATATTTGTTGAGTTGTAGGTAAGATATAATATGGATTTTTTAGTTGAAAACTGTGTATCCGATATACTTATATTTATTTTTTTGCATGACGAAATTATTAGCGGAAGATGGCAAATAGTATAAAAATAATATTCAAAAGTTTCACGATTATTTTTTGCACTGTCCTTTTTATGGGATGCAGCAAAAATGAAGCGGTACTTACTCCCCAGCAGCAGGCCATTAAAAACCTTACTGGTTTGGGTAACCGGTTTTGGCAATTGCAGGACCTGTATGTAAATAATATCCGGCAAACACTTAGTACCCAGCAAAAAGGGTATAATAAAACGTATACCCTTATTATTGGCGCAGAATCAAATGGCACGCTTATGAACTCTGATGGTTACAAAGGCGTATGGGAGATTGTTGGTGATAAGCAATTAAAAGAAACCTTTACAAACATATCTGGGCTGCCTGTTCAAATTACATATATCATCAATGAACTATCGGGTAATAAGCTGGATATATCTTATACCGTCAATAACACATTGGTCAGAGAAGTGTATTATGCGGCTTAGACGGGGACTAAAAAAATAACCAATGATATTTTACGCGCAGGTGTACAGTTTTTTTTCGTGTAGCTAAATAAATCTGCAGCAGTCTTATGAATTGGCTTTATTCTCTAATTTCTTAAAATCATAGTTTGATACAAGTGGAATTAATATTAGGATAATCCTTGATATAATTGGAGAAAAAAGAGATACGATCAGTGAAAGAATAAAAATAAAGGGTATGGCCAGGCTTCTTATTATCCCTAAATCAATTCTTTCCTTAGATATTGTATGTGTTAACAGTTCTCTTTTAGGGTTGCTGACGTAAACCCACAACCAGCAATTAACTAGGCCGGTAAGGCACATATTCAATACATAAATCAAATAGGGAAGGTCCATATTAATGTTAGAACCGTACTCGCCAAATAATCCGGAACTGAAGGGCAATAAAATAACAGTGAGCAAAAAGGCAAGATTAAGCCATAGAAGCATTCCTGTTGATTTTTTTACATATCCAAAAATACGATGGTGTACTATCCAGTAGTGACCAATAATGTAAAAGCTGAGCAAAAAGCCAAAGAATTTCAAAGAGGTTGAAGTGAGGTATTGCAATAAAGCCCGGTCTGTAGGTTCTGGCAAAGCAGGCACTTTAATTTCCATTACTAAAAGGGTAATACAAATGGCAAAAACGCCATCACTAAAAAAAATAAATCTTTCTAATTGGAAACTGGTCTTTGACTCGTGGTGTTTTGCTTCTTGCATACATTTAATGAATGAAGTATATCAGTGGCCGGTTACTTGATACCAGCATCTACTTTTTATAGTACGAATAAAAGGTAAACCGGTAATATTTTAAAAATAAGATTTGTTTAATAATACGAAGTCAATACCTGTTTTATTTTATAAAGTATTCATTTCCAATCAATTTTTGTGTCATGGATGGTTCCCCTGCCAGTTTTTTTGGTGATCAAGTTTTATCAGGTATACTTTCTTTTTTCCGCTTTTGCAATTGCTATTTTTTCAATAGACAGTTTTGTGTCGCTTATTGTAAAGTAATGAAAATCATTTTGTTATGTAAATTCATGTATCGCTGCTTGCCTGTCTTCTACTATATATTAAAAAAATGTTAACGATATGTTGAACTTTCAGAATATAAAATGTATTTTCGAAAATTAACAAATTACAGGTAGGAAAAGGTAAAACTATTTCTGCAGCGAACAACACCAAAGTAAGAAGTCGCAAACATTGCCCCCGTTGTTATTAAACTTCCCCTGCTGGCTGTTCATTACTTAGATTCCTACATATGAAATTCAATCCTGAGAATTACCCTTAAAATTTAATGAGTATAAAAAATATACATGTAGAAGGTAAGCTGCGATGGTATTTATTGGTACACATTAAAAGAAATCTTGAATTGCCACCTGAAACTAACTGTACTGAGAAGATTGTCCTTTGTATTCATTTGATGACTTGAATTAAAGCATCCTTTGCATTATCCATTCTTCTCTCAACCATATTTTAATCTCACATTTTGTTCAGTGGTTTTACTTAAAACTAATTTTAAACTTTTTCCTATGCATTCGCATATAAAAGGTATCGTCTTTTTGTTATCACTGGGGTTCTTACCTGCTATTTTAGATGCGCAGCAATTAAAAATAACTGATTTTGTTTTATTTGGCGGTAATGGTAATTGTCCGACGGATCAGGGCCAGAAAGCGCCTTTGTATCCCGGCTGTTCTGTCAATATCGCAGCATCCTCAAATATAAAATCAGGTGCTGTAGGAAGTTACAGGCTCATTAAAGCGGCAACCAATGTTAATTTCGGCGGAAATGTTTTCAGCGGGGGTATCATACAATTAGGCAATAATACTTCCGTGAATGGAAAAATTGCTGCTGCTAATTCAGCTAAGTTTTTAGGGAATGTTTTAGATATCGGAAACAAAACAGCTATCACTGGAAATATCGACGTAGCTGGTAATACCACAATTGGTGGGGGAATAGTAAAGGGGAAAGTAACACATCCTGTTGGAACGGTATACATAGGTCCAACGCCTACAGGTGGCAATCTAACAGCATCACCGGCTCTTCCCATTATGCCTTCGATGCCAGCCATAACAAACTTTCCGGCAGCCGGCACGGTGAATGTTACATCTACCAAAACAATAACACCCGGTTCATATAGTAATTTGGCCCTTTCGGGAAAGCAAACGATCACTTTTTCAGGTCCTGGTGTGTATGTATTTAAATTGATAAAAAATACGGGGAAAAAGAACTCTTTTGTATACGATTTTAAAAATAGCGCTAAAGGTGCTATTTACATTTATGTGTATGGTGATGTGGATGTGAATATACATTCAGTGAAACTGCTCAATGGCGGTGATGCTTCAAGAATATTTCTGGAAACACATGGAAACGGTATAACATCCCCAAATGGGACCTATGCATTTAGTACCGGCAACCGGTCATCATCTGATGATGACGATGACAAGAATGATTCTGATAAAGACGACAAAGATGATGGCAACAAAAATATTAAATGGCAAGGGACTGTTTGGGCACCTTATGCCGGAATAAACATTGGTTCGGGTTCTGATGAATCAGTTATTACCGGAGCTTTTTGGAGTGGTACACAAGTAAATGTGGGTACAAATGTTACCATTAATTATTTGCCATTTATTCTTTGCACCACACCTAATGTTAAGGCGGGTGCAACAAAAGACCTGAATTGCACAATAGGTTCTGTAATATTAAACGGGGCATCCACAACACCCAATGCCCTCTTTAGCTGGACAACTGTTAAAGGAAGAATTTCTGCGGGTGCCACTACAGCAAACCCAACAGTAAATGCAAAAGGTACTTATCTTTTAACCGTTACCGATCCAAATGGGGGATGCACTGCAACAGACTCGGTTGTAGTAACGTATACACCCTGTATTGTTCCTTATTATCCCCCGCCTGATAGTGGAAAAGTAAAAAGTATTATTGGGGCAGAATTAACGCAGCTGGCGGTTGCTACAGGACCAGTACCAGATTCAGTAAAAACCATTTTCCGTGTAGGTAATGATAGTGTAATGGTTGAGGTGATTGCACGCACAGGTCAATATATTACTTTAAAAGCCTTATTGCAAACGGCGGCTTATGGCATGACCAACCTGGTAAATAACGGAACGAACACATTGTTCCTTACAGGTAAAATGCCCATCCGTAATTTAAAAAAATTAGACAGTCTGCCTAACCTCATTAATTATTGCAGACCTGTTTTCCTGCCTATCAGCAATAGTGGCGTGGTTACTACACAAGGTGATAAAGCGATGGGTACCGATTTTGTAAAGAATGGGTACAATGTTCAGGGATCAGGAATAAGGGTAGGGGTACTTTCAGACAGCTACAATACATTACCAGGGAATCCCGCACAAACAGATATGACCAACGGAGATTTGCCGGGTGGTGCCAATGATACTATTAATCCAACACCGGTTCACGTACTGCTGGATTATCCTTTCGGTACCTCTAAAGATGAGGGCAGGGCCATGTTGCAGATTGTTCATGATGTGGCCCCTAAGGCTAAACTTTCTTTCAGAACGGGCTTTATCAGTCCGGGTGATTTTGCACAGGGTATCCTTGAATTGCAACAGGATAGCTGTAATATAATAGTAGATGATGTAACGTTCATTACCGAACCATTCTTTCAGGATGGAGTAGTAAGTAAGGCAGTAGATTATGTTACCAGCCAGGGTGTTACCTATGTTTCATCTGCCGGAAATTTTGGAAATAAATCATACGAAAATATTTTTAGTCCGGCACCAGCCCCGGCAGGATATGCAGGAACGGCGCATGATTTTGGCGGTGGCAATGTGTTTCAGCAGGTTACTTTAAACCCGGGTACCTATACGATTGTATTGCAATGGCAGGATTTTATTTATTCGAATGGGCAAACCCAAACCGGTAGTGCCAACGATCTTGATATTTACATAACTGATAATAGTGGTAATACCATTTTTGGTTACAACCGGGATAATACCGGTGGAGATCCGATTGAGGTCCTTCCTTTTGAAGTGAAAGCAACCACCCAGGCAAATATCATGATTACCCGCGCGTCTGGAAATTCAAATGTGAATTTCAAGTACGTGGTATTCCGCGGAAATATTGGGTTTAATAATGGATATGGGGGAGCTTCTTCCATCATCGGACAAGCCAATGCATCAGGTGCCATAACTGTGGGGGCAGCAGCATACGCAAATACGCCTGCTTATGGTAATGCAGTTGTTCCGGAAACATTTTCATCTATGGGTGGTACTTACATCAATGGTATTGTAAGAAATAAACCCGATTTCCTTGCACCGGATGGAGTAGCTACCACTGTAAACCTGGGTGGTACACTAACCGGACCTTATCCATTATTTTATGGCACTTCTTGTGCTGCCCCGCACCTGGCCGGTACCATCGCCTTATTGCTGGATGGCAAGAAAAAATTCGCCAGTCAAACTTTAACGCCATCGGAAATAAAAACATTGCTACAAGCTTCTGTAGCAAACAATGGTATTGTACTTGCTCCGGGCAGAAAATTTAATTATAAAACAGGTTCAGGTTTTGTACAGGGTGATATAGCTATGAAAACTTTTGCAAAACCAAAACCCCAACTTAAAAAACTGGTACTCGCTGATGCAAATGCAACACCAGGACTACAGGAAGTAATCATGCGTGTTCAGGGGGATTTTATCAGTCCAAGTTCAATTGTTCTGATGAACGGGATTTCATTGACAACTACCTGGGTAAGTGATCAGGAGTTAACTGCAAAAATCCCGGCTTTTACCGGTAATCCTTCTGTTAAAATATTTACCGTTGGTATTGCACCAAATGGTAATGACGGAGGTTATTCAGATTCCATGTTTGTTTTATCCCAGGCGAGAAGAAAAGTAACCATCAGTGTAAACAACGATACCAAAAAATACGGTGAGCAGTTACCTGCTTTCGCCTATACCTTGTTAGTTGATAACTTACCACTTGCCACTGCAGGATTAACACTTCAGAACCTCAATATTTCTTCTATTGGTTTCAAAACAGGCGCTACCAGCAAGAGCAATATTGGGAATTATACAGTTACGCCATATATCATTCCTGTAGATAATAGTGCTGCCGCTATAAGAGATGCCAACTTACAGTATAATTTCATGTTTAGTGAAGGAACGCTTACGATTAAACGGATGCCATTAGTGATTACGCCAAAGGATATGACGATAATGTATGGCGATAAAATAACAGGCATTGATTATACATATGGGTATGATAATGCCAATATCCCAACAGCAGAAAGAGCAGATCTCATGGATTTTGTTCAACGTTCACATAAAGCTGGAATCGTTGATTCTGTTATAGGGTTAACCAATGACAAAGCAGTGATAGGCGGCAAAACATTAACCGCCACCGATTTAACCAACCTCGGATTCATGGCCAGTGGTTATGCCCTGGTAAATGGATATGCATTGGTTAATGGCTATGCCCTTGTTAACGGCTATGCCTTAGTTAATGGGTATGCGTTGGTTAATGGCTACGCCCTTGTAAATGGATATGCATTGGTTAATGGCTATTCACTTGTAAACAATTATGTAATTGATGTTCCGGCAGCTTCCCTATTCGAATACAAAGCCAGTCCTAATTCAACCACACTTGCCAATGGATATGCGTTGGTAAATGGCTACGCATTGGTGAATGGATATGCTTTAGTTAATGGATATGCGTTGGTAAATGGTTATGCTTTGGTGAATGGATATGCTTTAGTTAATGGATATGCTTTGGTAAATGGTTATGCATTAGTGAATGGATATGCTTTGGTGAATGGTTACGCCCTGGTAAATGGCTATGCTTTGGTAAATGGGTATGCCTTGGTAAACGGCTATGCATTGGTAAATGGTTATGCGCTTGTTAACTCTGCAGATATTGATCCGGCCAACAATAAAAACCAGGTGGTTATAGTGAACCAATCTGATGGTCATTCAACAGATCCGGTTACGCTGGAGAAACTTGCGAAGTCTATTAATTTAATTACCGGGCTTAGTGTAGGATCGCATTACATTGTACCTGCAGCCTATAACTCCTTCAATTTTGAGATTACCTATGGTGTAGGTAACCTCACAGTAAATCCAGGCACTTTAAATATCCAAACAAAAGATACTTCCATGAATTTTGGTGGGACACTTCCAGCATTTTACAGTACGTTAACGGGTATTGCTTATAATGACAGGGTACAGGATATTGTTTCCGGCCCGCCAACCTACACCGTGTTAGATGCAGCCAACATTACTGTAATACCGGGTTCATTAAAGCCAGGTACTTATCGGGTAATGCCATCTGCATCACCATTGGTGTCACCATCTAATTATACGCCTAATTATCTGGCAGGAAAGTTAACGGTTGTGGGGGATCAGTTGATTGTAAGGGCAAATGATATAACCATTACTGCGGGTTCTGAATTGCCAACATTCACCGCATCATTTACCGGTTTAAAAACGCCTTTGGATGCAACATCACTTTCCGCAGGTACCACGTATACACTTACGGATGGACAGAATAATCCGGTTACGGGAAGCGGTCCATTACCGAAGGGAATTTATGTGATCAGGCCAAATATTGCGAATGCAAATGTGGGGTCAAATTACCTGAAGAAATATGAGTACGGAATTTTGTATGTGAAGTAACATAAACGGCAGTAGGAATTATACATATCCATGAATAGGTAAGAGGGTTGTAAAAGGACAGTATTACAAAAAGCAGAAATGAGATCAGCCGTAAAGCTGCATGGCTGCTTCTACTTAAAAAAGAATTATGAAGCGAATTACGCTACCGTACGGGGGTTTGTTTAGAAAAAGCAGTTTGCTATTTGTATTACTTATGGCAATGGCATTACATGCTGATTCACAGATTACATTTAACAATGTTAGTGATCTGTCCAATCCTACAAGTCATTGTTTTACACTTACGGCTGCAGCAGCGTCTCAGAGAGGATCAGTTTGGGGGAATACTAAAATTGATTTGCAACAAAATTTTGATATTTCTTTCACTTTAAATTTTGGTAACAGATCAGGCTTTCCTGGTGGCGATGGGATGGCTTTTGTATTACAGCCAACAAGTGTTACACAAATTGGAATTGAGGGAAGTGCCAAGGGCTATGGCAACACGTATTTACCCAATGGAAGTATTAATATACCGGGCATTTCACCTTCTGTGGATATTGAATATGATACATATGACGATAAGGGTGGAACCACTGCCAGTACTGCATTATTATTAAATGGAGATTATAGGCGTACACAAGCAAATACAGGGGTAAACCAAGTACCTATTGGTTATGTAAATGATGGACAATACCATACGAGTAGGGTAACCTGGGATGCTTCTACGAAAACCATTACACTTTATTTTGATGGGGTGCAAAAATTTTCTTACGCAAGAGATTTTGTTACAGATATTTTTTCTAATCAAAACCTGGTGTATTTTGGATTTACAGCAGGAACCGGTGGCGCTTTTAACCAACAATCGGTATGTATCAATACAGATCTTACAACATTTACATCAAATATTAACCCTCCCTTGCCAACGCCTACGATTTCTGCCTCAGGATCTTTAAATTTATGTCCAGGCAGCACTGTGGTATTAACGTCTAGTTATGCTACCGGCAATACTTGGAGCAATGGGGCAACAACTAAATCTATTACGGTTACTCCGGCTACTATAGGATCCTATACAGTTTCTGTAGTCTATGGTACAATCGTTTCAACATCCGCAGCAACCGTTGTAACTGCAAATTCTCCATCTACTCCCTCCATCTCGGCTTCCGGACCATTAACTTTCTGTTCGGGAGGTTCCGTTGGGTTAACAGCCAATGCCGGGAATGCTTATTTATGGAGTAATGGGGCAACCACACAGTCTATTACGGTTACACAGATTGGTAATTATACAGTTACGGTAACTAATGTGAATGGCTGTTCTGCAACTTCCGCTGCTGTACACGTAACAGTAGGAAGTGTTACTGCACCAGTTGCTGATATAACTAATTTACCAGTTATTACAGGAGAATGTTCTGCCACAGCAACCGCACCTACAGCAAAAGATGGTTGTGGAAATACGATCATAGGAATAGCCGGTGGATCGGTTAGTTTCTATACACAAGGAAATTATGTGATTACCTGGACCTATACAGATGCAAGTGGTAATCAGTCAGCGCAAATACAACAGGTAATAATTAAAGATGTTACAGCTCCTGCTGTTCCGTCATTGCCTGATGTTACGGGCGAGTGTGCGGTAACAGTTATTGCTCCATCAGCTATCGACAACTGTTCAGGAATGGTTTTAGGAACTACCACGGATCTGCTCAGCTATAACCAGCAAGGTACCTATATAATTCACTGGACCTTTTCGGATGCAGCAGGTAATAGTGCAACAGCTGCACAAAATGTAGTCTTACATGATGTTACAGCACCGAGCATTAATGCGGTGGCTGATATATCTGCAGCGGCAACAAGTTCTGCAGGTGCGGTTGTTACCTATACAGCCCCTGTTGGAACGGATAATTGCAGTGTAACAACTGCACAAACTGCAGGTTTGACAAGTGGTTCTTTATTTCCGCCGGGTATTACAAAAGTTACCTATACAGCAAGAGATGCAGCAGGTTTAACAGCCAGCTCTTCATTCAATGTAACTGTATCTGGTATTGCGCCATTGGTTACTGCTCCGGCTGACATCACGGTAAATAATGCGCCGGGTCAATGTGGTGCGATCGTAAACTTTACAGCTTCTGAATCAACGGGTATACCGGCATCAACCATTACCTATACTGTTGCATCAGGCAGTTTATTCCCTATTGGAACAACAACGGTAACGGTTGCTGCAACCAATGCATTGGGTATATCAACAAAAACTTTTAAAGTAACGGTAACAGATAATGAGAAGCCAAAATTTGTGATTACTGCTCCCGGAACTGCCATTGTTACTATACCTGCCATGCAAACCATAGTGAGTTCCTGTGCACCGGCCATTTATAATTTTATGGATCCATTACCGGCAGGTTCGGTTATTACCGGCATTGACCTAACCTATTCAGCACGAGACCAGGACTGGGGTTTTACTAATGGCCCGGATGATTTATATGTTTCAGGTACGCACATTGCTTCAAATATCTATACACATATTACGCAAACATTCAATACAATTTATACAGGTCCTATACCGGGATATGTTTATGGTGGTAATAACGCATTTAATTTTATTTTTACCTGTTATCCAGGATGGCAAGGCTTCATCTTAGGGGGAACGATGACCATTCGTTATCAGCGTGTATTGCCAGCAATAACTGTAAATAACGATCCGGGTAAATGTGGCGCTGCTGTTACACTTACCCCTCCTGCAGCAACAGATAACTGCAGTGTTGCGAGTGTGCAAAGTAATGCCCCTGCATTGTTCCCGATTGGTGCAACAACAGTTACCTGGAAAGCTACCGATGCAAATGGTAATATAAATACCATAATACAAACGGTTACAGTAACAGATAACGAAGCACCAAAGATAACTGCTCCGGCAGATGTAAATGTAAATACAGATAATGGAAGCAACAAAGCTACCAATGTGAAATTAGGCACAGCAACTACCAGCGATAATTGCGGCGCGATAGCTTTTTTAATTAATGATGCACCGACAGCCTTCCCAATAGGCGCTACCACTATAACCTGGACAGCAACGGATACTCATGGTAACTCAGCGTCTGCCACACAAATAGTTACCATAGTAGACAAGGAACCACCGGTATTGCGCAGTATGTCGTTAGACATCACTAAAAATAATGACCCGGGTGTTTGTGGCGCCATTGTTACCTATATTCCGCCGGTAGCCAATGATAATGGGTCTACTACCAAGGTAACTATTACAGAAGGTGGTGGAGATAATAGCATCACATTTAATACACAGCTATCTTATAATGTAAGCAGCCTCGACTTTATCAGCTCAGGACAATTCCAGGACATTGTACACGGTCATGGCGTTGATATTTCAGTAGGTATTGAATTATTCAATCCGCAAAGCAATGCATGGATAGGGGTACAAACCATACAGACCGGAACTGGCGATTACCATTTTGGTGGAACCGCTGCTAAATTCACAGCGATATCTCAGGTGAGTAAGATACGTTTTGTGATTAGCCAGCCGGTATATGCAGCCTTCCACGTATATGACCTAGCCGTTAACCTGAACAGTATCGATGTAACGCAAACAGGTGGGTTGCCAAGCGGATCATTATTCCCGATTGGTAAAACGATCAATACTTTTAGTGCTGTAGATATGTCTGGCAATGCTGCAACAACCAGCTTTACGGTAACAATCAATGATGCGGAAAAGCCAGCGATTACCAATTATACAGAATCTAAACATAATGCGGATGCGAATGGTTCATGGACAGGTAGTGCGTCTACAATTTTAATCAAGGAAAATTGTCCTTCTTCACTTATTGTTATAGAACAGTATTTTGATCAGAGAGGAAATCGTTTTTATAACGGACAGGCAACTGCAGTTAGCGGTAATTATGTTCTGGGTACAAGAACCTTTCCGCTGGGGATTAATACGGTATCGGTAACAGTAAGAGATGCTACAGGAAATATATCGGATGCAGCCAAATTTACAGTAACGGTATTGGATGTAACCAATCCAATCATTGTAGCTTCAGGTAATATCAACCAGGCTTCTGATCCGGAAATTTGTGGGGCTTATGTAAAAGTGCCGGTACCACTTACAAGGGATAACTGTTCTATACAATCTGTTGTGAATAGTTTTAATGGAGGACCCGGTGCCAGTGGCCGCTATCCTGTTGGAACCACCATACTAACTTGGACAGCAACCGATGGCAGTGGTAACAAAACTATAACCACACAAACCATTACTATAACGGATAATGAGCCACCGGTTATTATTAATCTCCCTGTTCCTATTATACAAACAAACGATGCAGGAACCTGTGGTGCTGTGGTAACATGGGCACCTGCAAGGGCAACAGATAATTGTGGTGTTTTATCCTTTACATCAAATCACCAGTCTGGTGAAACATTCCCAATAGGTGTAACCACCGTAACTTTTATTGCAACCGACAGGAATAACAATACTACTACACCCAGTTTCACTATTACCATTACAGATAATGAAGCACCAAAGGTTATTACCAAACCTGTAGCGGTTATTCTTGTAAATGGTTCTGCCAATATTCTGCCTTCAGATATTAATAATGGAAGTTCTGATAACTGCGGAGCCATTACTTTTGCGTTATCTAAGACAATCTTTACTTGTGTTAATACAGGAATCAACCAGGTAACATTAACATTGACTGATTTACATGGTAATTCTTCCAGTGCAACAGCTATTGTAACCGTGGTTGGAGAAGCGCCCACGTCAACAATTCTGGTAACGCCTTCTAATTCGGTATATACGGGTGGTGTTCCTACTGATATCTACTTAGGCTATGGCCCACAAAGTGTAACCTTAACATCAAATGTTCTTGGTATCACACCGATTACTTATTCATGGGCTGGCGGAGCAGGATTGAATTGTGTAAGTTGCCAGAATCCGGTATTTACGCCTACTGTAGCCGGGGTGTATACATTTATTGTTACTGCCACAAATAAATATGGATGCAGCACCACTTCACCGGTTTCTATTTGTGTGAGGGATATACGTGTAACGGCAACTGCTAACAGTAAGGTATATGTTTGTCATACAGACCTGATAACTGGTGTTGCACAAACACTAACGCTTGCAGGGAATGCAGTGGCGAACCAATTATCACTTAATCCGCAGGATGTATTAGGTAGCTGTGGTATGCTTCCATGCACGGTGTCAACCGGTAATGGGGCATCCATCATATCCAATCCTGTTATTGGTGCGGTAATCAACAATACCAGTAAAGAAGAATCTACAGTAGCCGGGGAGGGTGTTCTCTCTGTAACCGTATCGCCTAATCCATCAGCAACTGTATTTACCTTAAAGATTCACACCCAGAAAAAAATACCGGTTTATGTTCGTTTAATAGATGAATATGGAAGGGTAATAGAGGGCCGCGACAACGCACCGATAGGAACTGCGTTTACGATGGGTGTTAAATTAATAACAGGTGTATATTTTGCAGAAATTCTGCAGGGTAAAGAGCGTGTTGTGGTTAAATTAATCAAACAGAATAGATAGGAAATAATTAACTTCCTACGACCGATAAGACGGTAGCGTATGTTAAAATACAGAATATTTGTAATTGTAACCGCCATTAGTATATATTCTGGGTCTTTGGCCCAGGGGAAAATAACTGATAGCCTGAAGAGTGTTCTGACAAAGTCTGCAGAAGATACTTCTAAAGTAAATACCCTGATTGCAATTAGTAAGGCATTGATAGGCTCTTTTCCTGATGAGGGGTTGGCTTATGCTACCAAAGCCCGTGACCTGGCTAAAAGCCTCAGGTTTGTGAAAGGTGAAGCTTACGCTCATAAATTTATCGGGATCTATTATTATAACAGTTCAAAAAATACAGAAACACTCGATAATTGGCTCACAGCATTAAATCTTTTTAAGTCAATTCATGATAAGTTAGGTATTTCCAATATATCGAATAATATAGGTGCTTTGTATGATCGGTCTGCAGATGATGCAAAAGCACTTGAATATTATTTACAATCACTTAAACTCTCAGAAGAACTTGGCGATAAATTTCGGTTAGCTACTGTTTTACAAAATATTGGGAATACATATCTACGCAAAAAAGCTACAAGACCAAAGGCATTGGAATACCTATTAAGGGCACTTGCCGTAAGCAAGCAAATGAAGAACCAGGATCTGATTGTCACACTTAACTCCAATCTTGGCGAAGCCTATTATACTTCAGGCAAAATAGATTCTGCCTTATTCTATTATAAAACAGGACTCGAAGCAAGTCATAATTCAGAAGAAGTAACCACCATTTATATTTTGAATTATATCGGGAAAGGATATGCGAAAAAGGGCAATTATGATCTTGCTGTTAATTACCAAAAACAATCGGTTGCGCTCGCAAAAAAATTAAAAGCGGGAACAGATATTGGTAAGTCACTCCTTGGTCTTGGTGATACGTACTATGCGAAAGGCGATATACCTGCATCCTTACATGCATATGAAGAAGCGGAAAGTTACTTAAAAGATGCCGATGCAATCAATGATTTAAAAGACACATATACCGGATTAACTAAAATATATGGAAAGCTTAATAATTATAATAAAGCTTTTTATTATCAAAGCCTCTTATCAAATGTAAAAGACACGATCTATAATACTGAGACTGATAAAAAATTATCAAGTCTTCAATTCGATTTTGATATGACAAAGAAGGAATCGCAAATAAATTTACTTACTAAAGACAAAGCGCTAAAAGAACTCGACTTACAAAAACAAAAAAGTACAAAAAATGCCTTTGCCATTGGTTTTGCGGTGATTTTATTATTCTCGTTTGTGACTTTTCGAAATTCTAAACAAAAGCAAAAAGCAAATCACGAATTGGAGCAAACCCTTGATAACCTTAAATCTACACAGTCGCAACTGATCCATGCAGAAAAAATGGCTTCACTTGGCGAGTTAACAGCCGGTATTGCACATGAAATACAGAATCCATTGAATTTTGTGAACAATTTCTCTGATGTGAATAAGGAATTACTGGAAGAGATGAAAGAGGAGATTGATAAAGGGAATCTGGATGATGCCAAAGCCATTGCAAACGACGTGATTGATAATGAATCAAAAATTAATCACCATGGTAAGCGTGCTGATTCTATAGTAAAAGGCATGCTTCAACATAGCCGGACAGGCAGTGGCGTAAAAGAACCCACAAATATCAACGCATTGGCTGATGAATATCTTCGGTTGGGCTTTCATGGTTTACGGGCTAAAGACAATTCCTTTAACACAAATATGATTACTGATTATGATCAGTCCATCGGATTAATAAATGTGATCCCGCAGGATATTGCCCGTGTATTATTGAATCTAATTACCAATGCCTTTTATGCTGTAGGAGAAAAGAAAAAGGAAATGAAGCTGGGATATGAACCATCAGTTTCTGTAAGTACAAAAAAGATCAACGGTAAGGTTGAAATCAGGGTCCGTGATAATGGCAATGGAATTCCCCAAAATGTGATGGATAAAATATTCCAACCTTTTTTCACTACTAAGCCTACAGGCGAGGGAACCGGACTTGGCTTGTCAATGAGTTATGATATTATTACGAAAGGGCATGGTGGGAAATTAATGGCTACTACAAAGGAAGGTGAATATGCAGAGTTCTGTTTGATATTACCGGCATAAGCGCATTTATTTTTTTAAAAAATAGTATATGAAATTTTTGGTGGTAGACGATGAGATGGATGTTGAAGCTCTCTTCAAACAAAGATTCCGGAAAGAAATTAAAGAAGGGCAGGTAGATTTTGTATTTGCTACCTCTGGAGAAATGGCACTTGAATATTTGAATGATAACCATCATGAAGCAGTTCTGATTCTCTCTGATATTAATATGCCCGGTATGAGTGGGCTAGAATTATTGGGAAAAATCAAGCAAAAATATAATACGCCTTCCCCTACAGTAATGATGATTACTGCATATGGCGATTCTGAAAATTATAACCAGGCCATTAAACTTGGTGCCGATGATTTTCTTACCAAGCCTGTTGATTTTACGCTTTTACGCGAAAAGCTACGTTTGTAAAATAATACAACCAACTTAATAATTTTATTCTTTATTTTAAAAGCCCGAAGGCTTTTCCGGGAATATTGTGCCAATAAGAACAGTATTTTTTATACGGAGACGATTTAGCTTTTTTTGGCCCATAAACTAAAAAGAAGGTCCCAAAAAAAATCCTCGATGACTCATTTCCGACTTATTTATTTTAGCGAATAGAATTTTTTGTTCCGCTTTTTTAACGGTTTTTTATCGGTTGAAAAAAGCAGAACCATGTAGTTTTTTCATAATTTTTTGTAGTAGAGATTGCTTTTTTTTTAAATTAGAAGCCTTTTTAATGTTATTCTTATAAACGAATTTGATCCTATTAATTGAAAATTTAGCATGGCTGGATCGACTTTTATTTCTCCTTTTATTTTTCTTTTCAAGTAGGACCAGACTGTTTTTCGGTAAATTTTCCGTAGCGGGTTTGCTTAACTATTTTTATAATAAGTAGTGCATCACCAGGAGTGTGCTGGAATAACTCTACGATTGTATTTATTGGTAACAGCAATAAATGCTATGAATGCTTACGTAGTCAGTATTAAAAAATTATTAAGGCGTTCTGACATAATTTTTTAATTCATTCTTTAGGTATACTTGTGTTGTTAAAATCCAATATCGCAAACAGCCCGTAATTATTTCATACGGAACATTTGTAGATATAGATAAAATATTCACGAACATATCCTGAAAAACTATGAAAACAAATCTCCCCCCTATTGTTTTTTGTAAAGCTGTCGTGTCCCTGTTTATCACTTTTACACTTTACACCAGCTGTACCAAAAGCTATGATCCCGGAAATTCATTAAATGACAGAGTTGCCTTGCTCACGGGACAGCCCAATTCTGTGAACTGGGTACTCAATGTTATCCAGGTTAACAACATATTCGATACTACTTCAAGGGGTGTATTGAAAGTATATCGTCCCGACGGTACTTTTACTGATAATCTCGGGTTTACGGGCTACTGGACTTTATATTCTAGGGATTCATTGATTGAAAGCACACGCTCAAGTGTGAATCCGAATGCACCGTACTTTAACAATCATTTTCACATTGACCATCTGTATAAAGGGGGATTGCAACTGACCTATACAGACGTTGACAAAAAAATCAAACTGGTATATGGTTCAAACAAGTAAGCACGTATTTGCTGTACTTGTTATTACCTGTTTGATGTTTCATTTTTCGGCGGTTTCCCAGATAAAAGCTAATTATCATTTTGGTTTTATCGGCGTAACAGGCGATACTCTGGTCAAAGCCAGCGAAGCGGTAATTATACAATACAACAAATGTTTCGACATCACCAATGGGTCGCCCAGATTTAGATTAGCGAAATCCGGTGTATTCTCCATTGCCTGTTACGAAGCCACTCCGGAAATAAAATTACTGGTTCATGCATATCCCAACCCTGTTGTGAATGAATTGACCATCCGTTCACTAGTGAGTTATCCTGAAAAGGGACGAACCATTTACCGGTTATTACTGACTGATATACTGGGTAGACATATCAGGGAAGTAATAACGAATCTGTCAGGCCTCAATGAAGGGTTCCGGATATCGGTGAATGATCTTCCCGC
>JAYSXR010000173.1:0-12845 GCA_043717145.1 Chitinophagaceae bacterium
GCAGTGCTTCAAAATGGCGCGCATTGGTTACGATGGTGGCTTCAGTATTGATATCACCCTGTATGGCCCTGCTTACCAAGGCATCTTTTAACTGATCGATATGGTAGTTTTCTTTTGCTGAAATAAAAATGATACCCGGAAAAGAAATAAATTTCTGTTGGGCCATTGCTTCTTTACCATCCACTTTATTTCCGATCAGTAGGTACTGTATTTTTTCATTTTTAAAATTAGTGACGACTGTTTGTAAATCTGTAACAGCCACCTCATCTACATCAAACAAATAAATTACCACATTAGCCGCACGCATTTTTTCGAAACTTTTTTCTACCCCAATGCTTTCTATGAGATCCTGCGTGTGCTCGCGAATTCCGGCGGTATCAATCAAGCGAAACAATACACCGCCAATATTCAATATCTCTTCAATGGTATCCCGGGTGGTACCGGCAATATCACTTACAATGGCTCGGTTTTCATTTAACAGCGTATTTAATAAGGTTGATTTTCCGGCATTGGGTTTACCAATAATGGCTACCTGCACCCCATTCTTAATCACATTACCCAGCTGAAAAGAACTGATGAGCCTGGCGGTTGATTGGTTGAGTTGATTGATAAGATTGGTTAAGGCGTTCCTGTCGGCAAACTCCACATCTTCCTGTGAAAAATCGAGCTCCAGTTCTATCATCGCAGAAAACCGGATCAGTTGTTCGCGCAACTGATGCAGGTCGGATGAAAAACCACCCCGCATACTATTCAAAGCTGTTTTACGGCTGGCTTCTGTATTACTGGCAATCAGGTCGGCAACAGCTTCGGCCTGTATAAGGTCTAATTTGCCATTAAGAAAAGCCCGTTGGGTAAATTCACCCGGCTTGGCTACACGTACCCCTTTGGCCGTGATGGCCTGCATGATATTTTCCTGGATGAATGGCGAGCCGTGACAGCTGATTTCTATCACATCTTCACCCGTGTAAGACCTTGGTGATTTGAATAAAGAAAGAACCACTTCATCCAGCATCGTATCCTTATCTTTTAGAAAACCCACATGCAAAGTATGTGAAGCCTGTTGCTGCAAATTTTTAGAAGGGAACAAATCATTCACCGCCGTAAATGCATTGGGACCGCTTACCCGTATTATACCAATGGCACCAATACCCGGAGGTGTTGCCAACGCTACTATGGTATCATCCCACCCCCGCAATTGTCCTGACATATTTTTTCTTTTCGCAGTAAAAATAGAACAAAGAAGGGGAAAACATGAATCGTGAAGCGTCAATCGTGAGGCGTGAATACTATTGCTCTTCCACCCTGAATGTAATATTCTGCTTATGCCTGTAAATTACTTTTATTCCGTTTTGTATGGCTGGTTTCCAATGAGGTCCTTTTTGAATTACCCTGATAGCTTCGGCTTTTGTTCCATAGCCGGGATCATTTTCTGCCCGCACATCGCTGATGGCTCCTGCTCTGTTTACAATAAATGAAACGATGACTGTATAAGATCCGGTATTGGCTCCGTTTTCGGCAGGCAGCCCGCTGTTAAGGGTACGCTCCAGGTATTTGCGCCAGGCTTCGAGGCCGCCATCAAACTGCGCGGGGATTTGTACATCAGTAAATATTTCATCTACGTCCTTTTCAACCTTGGGTGCTTCAACATGTGTTCCATTTTCTATGGGAGGAGCGATCACACCTTCATCTTTTACTCCGTTCTGATTAATAGGACCGATCTTGGTTTCTTCCAGTTTTTCTACCTCTTTAATTTCCTCATCAGGTTTTACTTCTTCATCTTTCACAATTTTTGGAGGAGTAAATGTGGTCATCTCTACTTTTGGAGGATCTAATTTTGGTGGCGCTGGTTGTACCGGTTCAGGTTTTTTCTCTTCTTGTTTCATATTCTCCAATGTTACATCCTGCACCACCAGTTCTGATTTCCTTTTACCCGCAGAATTCGCGATAATAGAAAATGCCAGTAGCAATGCACAGAGCAGGAAAGTGCCCAGTAACGCGTTTCGAATACGCCTGTTGTAAGTTTTACGCAGGTCATACGCGCCATATGCTTTATTCCTGCCATCAAATAGAATGTCGAGTATGTCTGCGGAGAGGATAGTTGACGTTTCCATAGTTGAGGTTTTTACTATGATTCGCAGAAAGTATGGATTCCATAAACGTTGTTCGTGAATCGTGAGTAATGAATAATCCTTTCAATAAAGGACTATTCATTTTGCGTACGATTCACGCATAAAAAATCCCCGCAAAAAATTGTGGGGATTTTTTATAAAATTATTTCAGAAAAATTATTCTTCTGATACAACGAATGTGATACTTTGTTTATGACGATATATTACGTTCCTGCCGTTCTGTACCGCAGGTTTCCATCTGGGGCCTTTGGTAATTACACGTATTGCTTCTGCTTTGGTTCCGTAACCGGGATCGTTCTCAGCACTTACATCACTGATATCACCTGTTTTACTTACAATGAAAGAAACAGTAACTGTATATTTCCCTGGAGGTGCACCATTCTCAACGGGAAGATCCCTGTTAAGGTTACGTTCAAGGTATTTAGTCCATGCAGGTAATCCACCCGGAAATTCAGCTGCAATTTGAACCACGGTAAATACTTTATCGTAATCTTCTTCTACTTTGGGAGCTTCAACTACACCGGTTCCTTTTTCAACAGGAGGCGCTACAACACCTTCATCTTTCGCACCTTCCTGGTTGATGGTACCGATCTTGGTATCTTCCAGTTTTTCCACTTCTTTAATTACCTCATCAGGTTTCACTTCTTCATCCTTCACGATCTTGGGAGGTGTGAATTTAGTGATCTCAACTTTAGGGGGCTCTTGTTTTGGTGGTGGCGGAGGCGGAGGTGGTTCAGGTTTTTTTTCTTCCTGTTTCATATTCTCCAGATTAACATCCTGCACTACGTTTTCTATTTTCTTTTTGCCAGCAGAGTTCGCAATAATAGAAGCAGTAAGCAGCAATGCACATATCAGGAAAGTGCCCAGCAAAGCATTACGAATACGCCTGTTATAGGTTTTACGCAGTTCATAGGCACCATATTCCTTATTTCTGCCATCGAAAAGAATATCGAGAATATCTGCGGATAAAATTTTGTTTATATCCATTGTAAATGTCTTTTGTAATTAGATGCTAATGATGAAAATGCCACAATTAATTTTTTGCCGATGCTGCGGCTGCGTTCTCCTCTGATTTAGCTACCAGCTGCGCTTCAATGCTGGAAATATCAACCAAAGCATAACGTTTTAAAATGTTTATGGTCATCTCATCTAAAATGTCAACCACGTTCTTATATGTACACTCATCTGATGGTTTGATCACGACCACCAGGTCTGTTTCAGGTGTACGTCGTTTCTTATCCATCAGTACCGTACGGATATCATGGAAATTAGACGATTTGAAATTAGAAGCGGTATTGTCCAGACTTCCTTCATAGTAAAAGACATTATTATCTTTTCCTAAAAGCAGGGTTATTACGCCCGACTCTTTCGCCTTATTCTGATCCTCCGGCTTATCGGCATCTTTCGGTAGAAAGAGACGCATAGCTGTGGCCTGACTCATCGTTGTGGTAAAGATGAAAAACGTGATGAGCAGGAAGCCCAGGTCCACCATGGGCGTCAGGTCAACACGGGTAGATAATTTCTTCCCTTTTTTGACCCCGGGGCCTTTTTTATGGCCGCCGCCACTCGAGGTATCCATTTCTGCCATGTCGGTAGAATTTAGTTTTCGTTAGTGATTTGTTTACTTGGTATGGCTACTCCGCTCTCTTCTCTCCTGACTGTCCTTTCTTCCACAGATCGGTTCCCACCGGAACACTTTCCGGGTTGGTAACCATCTGGAATTTCAGGAAATCATTCTTTTTAAAAGCATTGATAACACTTTTGAAAGCAGGGTATTTAGCCAGGTTATCTCCTTTTAATAAAAGATTTGGCTTCTTCCCCTGGTAAGCGTTCGCTACCAGGCTCATCCAGGTAGTTAATTCATTATTGGATGAATCTTTTACCGGGATACCTGGTAATAAATTCCCTTTACGCTGGTCTTCCGGAAGTGCCAGAAAAGATGCCAGGCTGCCGAAAGGTGCGCCGAAGAACTGGGCTTTCTTAAATGCAGTTACATTTAAACCAAGGTTCTTGGTGCTGTTCAGCGAATTGGCCATCGTTTCTTTAACTGATTCGTCATCCATTGTAAGAAATACCTTACCGTCTTTGTCAATGATTATCTCCACAATATCTTTTGTCGGGGCCACTTTAGCGGCAACCGATTTAGGCGTGGTAACAGCGATTGCCTCTGAAGGCTTGAATTTCGTTGTCAGGATAAAAAATGACAACAACAGAAAGGCCACGTCGCACATCGCTGTCATGTCAATGACGGTACTCTTACGCGGTAATTTGGCTCTGCCCATTGTTATTTATTTAATATTTCACATTATAAGATTCAAAACATACTACATTCCACAAAAAAGCAGTGATTATTTGTAGTTGGCAGCGAAGCTTTGTGTTAAAGTGAAACCTGATTCGTCAATACCATACGTAATTCCATCAATACGGGTAGTAAACACGTTGTACATGATGATTGCTACCGCAGAAGTACCAATACCCAAAGCCGTGTTAAACAAGGCTTCAGAAATACCTTTAGACAACTCACGGGCTGCATCACCACCACCTTCGTCGCCGAGGGCAGAGAACGATTTAATCATACCCAAAACCGTTCCCAAGAGACCCAACAGGGTTGCTACTGAAGCGATAGTGGATAAGAATACCAGGTTCTTTTCCAGCATGGGAAGTTCAAGAGCAGTTGCTTCTTCTACTTCTTTCTGGATATTCAATACTTTTTGTTCGGTTACCAATTCTGTATTGGTAATCATTTCTTTGTACTTTTTAAGACCTGCTTTCATTACATTACCAACAGATCCTTTTTGTTTGTCGCAGGCAGCCAAAGCCTTATCTACCTCTTTGTTGGCCAGGTGAAACTGTACGCTTCGAACAAATTCAGCAATACTTCCGGTACCTGCCGCTTTCGATACAGTCAATAATCTTTCAATACAGAAAGTAACAACTGTTAAGAATAAACCGATCAGTAACGGTACAATGATACCACCCTCATACATTTTACTTATACCTGCTTTAGGTCCTTTGTGTTGTGGCCAAAAACCACCATTTACATCAGGTTGTGTAAAATTACTCGGGGCACCCAATACAAAACGCCAGATGACATAACCGAGAATGATACAAGAAAGTGGGGCAATCCATGAAATCGAGTTACCGCTCTTCTTTGGTTGTGCAGAAGATGTACTTTTTGTAACAGTACTTGCAGTGGGTTTTGTTTCAGCCATGATTCAATTGATTTTTGGTTTAAAAAATTACAGTTGGTTTAAAAATTTGTCTTCGCAATTCTACTGAAAAATGTGTTGCAAAAGCAAAACATTCTTTTAAGAATTAAAAAGTGAATACAAAATAGTTATTTTCTTGTACGCAGCAAATTAGATTTCAGTAAACTTTTATATTATACGGCATTTTTCAAAATATTCGTAAGATATTGAATAAAAAGCAAGCCCCGAAAAGCTTTTCACCGATTGGTAAACGTGTTTCACCATTTATATAAGAACCTGAACAAAATGAACTTCATTACGTTCTTTCGGGTTTCTAAAAAATCATTCCAACCTCCCTAACAAACGCATTATGAAAAAAAAATTATTACTTATTGGGTTATTGGTCAGTACGATGGCTATGGCCCAGCGGGATTCTATTCCCGCCGGACTGGGTCGTGGTAACGCCGGAGGCGGTTTTGGCAACTTAGGCCTCGGTAATGCAAGGCAAAACCCCAGGCCTTACAAAGAAATCATTACAGACAAGGCCGTATCCAAAAAAGGCATGTTCACCGTGCATAAGGTAGACGACCGGTACTATTTTGAAATAGCTGATGTCATGCTGGGCCGCGAAATTCTTGCGGTTACCCGCTACAGCAAAGTACCTACCGTTACCGGCGGACGTGGGGTGTATGGCGGTGAAATAGCTAACCAGCAATCTCTTGTGTTTGAAAAAGGACCAAGTAACAATGTTTTTTTGCGGGTAGTTACATTAATAAATGCTGCCGATGCTAAAGATGAAATCTATAAAGCAGTAAGCAATTCTAACCTGAATGCTATCACCGCAGCCTTCCCTATCGCGGCATTTAGCAAAGACAGTACAGGCGTGGTTATTGAAGTTACTGATTTCTTTAAGGGCGATAACCAGGTAGTAAGTGTAAGCAGTGGTGTTAAAAGAACCCTTGGATTGTCCCAACTGGCTACAGACAGGTCTTTCATTCAGAAAATGTCCAGCTATCCCATTAATATTGAAGTAAGGACTGTCAAAACATTCTCTGCAAGCCCTGCCGGAGGTGGTTTTACTCTTCCTACACAAGGACCAACCACTTCTGTTCCGGCGGCCAATGCTGCGGGTGCCATTACCATTGAACTGAATACATCTTTACTATTGCTTCCCAAAACGCTTATGGCCGGCAGAATTGCCGATAAACGGGTTGGATTCTTTACGGATGACTATACCTTGTTCAGCGATACCCAACAGAAGGTAGAAAGTAAGGATTTTGCCGTTCGCTGGAGGCTGGAGCCAAAAGACGAAGAGGTAGAAAAATGGAAAAGAGGCGAACTGGTTGAACCTAAAAAACCTATCATCTATTATATTGATCCTGCTACTCCAAAACAATGGAGGCAATACCTGATACTGGGAGTAAATGACTGGCAGAAAGCATTCGAAAAAGCCGGTTTCAGCAATGCCATCATGGCTAAGGAATGGCCGGAGAATGATACGACTATGAGTATGGAAGATGCCCGCTATTCGGTAATCCGTTATTTTGCTTCCAGCACGGAAAATGCGTATGGGCCCAATGTACATGATCCGCGCAGTGGCGAAATCCTTGAAAGCCATATTGGCTGGTACCATAATGTGATGAAGCTGGTACATGACTGGTATATGATACAGGCCGCCGCTGTTGATCCACGGGCCAGAAAAATGAAGTATGATGATGAATTGATGGGCGACCTGATACGTTTTGTTTCATCGCATGAAGTAGGACATACACTTGGCCTTCTGCATAACATGGGTAGCAGCAGTAAAACACCCGTGGCTAAATTACGAGATAAAGTATGGGTTGAAGCCAATGGCCACACCGCATCTATTATGGACTATGCCCGTTTCAATTATGTGGCTCAGCCCGAAGACAATATTGGCAAAGCAGGATTGTATCCACGCATTGGTGATTATGATAAATGGGCCATGCGCTGGGGATACGGGTATATTGCCGGTAACAACGAAGAAGAACAGAAAAAGAACAGTAATAAGCTCATCACTGAAACACTTAAAAGCAACCCCCGTACATGGTTTGGCACTTATGAGTTTGGCAACCAGTCTGACCCAAGAAGCCAAAGTGAAGACCTGAGTGATAATGCAGTGGTAGCAAGTGATTATGGAATTAAAAATCTCCAACGCATTATTGTTAACCTGACTGAGTGGACAAAAGAAGAAGCCGACCTGAACGGAAATATTGCTGAAATGTATGGTCAGTTACTGGGCCAGTTCCGCCGTTATGCCGGACATGTTTCGCGTAATATTGGTGGTGTATATGAAACATTTAAAACTGCTGAACAAGAGGAACCTGTTTATGAGGTTACGCCTAAAACCACACAGCGCGATGCATTGGGTTTCCTCAACAGGCAGATGTTCCAGACGCCAAAATGGTTGATTGCAAAAAACATTTGGGATAAAATCAATGCGCCCGGTACCGCAGATCCGGTTGCTGCTGCACAGGAAGCCACTTTGGCATCCCTGCTTACCGGCGACAGGATGAACCGTATGCAGTATTCTGTAGAGCGGTTTGGTGCAGATAAAAGCTATAGTGCACTGGATATGCTGACAGAGCTTCAGGCTGATCTTTTCAGTGAATTGAAATCAAATAAAGCCATCGATTTATACCGGAGAATGTTACAAAAAAGTTACGTTGACAAGCTTGATGATATCATCAATCCTTCAACTCCAACAGTGGTTATAGGTTTTGGCGGTGGTCGTGGTGGCACCAATCCCTACGCTTCCGGCTTCAACAGTCGTAGTGATGTTTACAGTATTGCCCGCGCTCAGTTGGTTCAATTGCGCAGCCAGGTTACTTCAGCTGCAACAGTCACTTCTGACCGGATGAGTAAAATACATTTGCAGGACTTAGCTGATAAAATTAAAAAAGCATTGGACCCAGTAAAATAATACACTTCCATTTTACTGATTTTATATAAGATGTTAAAGCCCCACTTTTCGGTGGGGTTTTTTTATTGCAATAGGAAATGGCAAATTCGATAACTTACTTTTGTACAAAGAAATGATATGCAAAAAATGATATTTTTTTTACTGATTTTATTGACTACAAATACCTATGCGCAAAAAAAAGGTAACACTGTATGGGGTTATCTGAGAGATAGTGTTACCCATGAACCCATTATATTAGCCAGTGTTACTAATCTTACTAACAATACCACTGTAATGACCAGCGCCACCGGCCGTTTTAAAATTGATGTAACGGAGAACCAGGTGCTTTCATTTGCTGCAGTAGGTTATTATTTTGATACCATCCATTTTAATAACCAATACCTCCTGCAGGATACATTGGCATTGAGATTATCGCCGCTTACTTTTAGCCTCGGTAATGTAACTGTTACAGCCCGCGGCATGAGCAGGTATCAATTGGACAGTATTGAAAGAAGAAAAGATTTTTTACAGGATATCGTAAATTATACAATTCCCACGATATCACAAGCCAATTCCGGAGCAGGTATTGCTTTGAATCTCGACCGATTTTCAAAGCATGAAAAAGCCAAGAGAAGAGCTTTCGCTTTTTTTGAATCGAATGAAAAAGAAGCATACATCAATTACCGTTTTCCTGCATCGCTGGTTACCAAATACAGCGGGTTGAGAGATGAGCAACTGCAACAATTTATGCAGCAATACCGGCCTTCTGACTACTGGCTTAGGGTGCATAAAACAGAAGATGATATCAAATATTATATCAATGATAAATTAAAGTTATTTTTTAATAGGTAGTTGTTGTGGTAAGTTATGAGTGATCAAGATAATTTTTTAACGCACAACCAACCATTCACTACTCATACCTCAATGCCACAATAGGATTTAACCTGGCGGCTTTCATAGCGGGGTAAATACCTGCGGCCAATCCAACAACAGAACAGATTACGATACCAATAATAACCCATGCCCACGGAACTACAAATCCTGTTTTGAGTATTATGGAAAAAAGATTGCCAACCATTACGCCGAGGATGATGCCGAATAATGCACCAAGCAAGCTGATGATAAGGCTTTCAAATAAAAACTGCTGGCGTACATTTTTACTTTTGCCACCAATGGCTTTTATTAAGCCTACTTCTTTGGTACGTTCATTTACCGCAACAAGCATGATATTCATTAAACCAATAGCAGCGCCGATAAGGGTTATCAACCCAATAGCTCCTGCCGAACCGGTGATACTGCTTAAAAAGCCTATGAAGAGTTCAGCGAATTTATCGCTTCGTTCCAATACAAAATTATTGTCTTCGACCGGTTCCAGTTTTCTTACTGCCCGGAAAACAGAGGTTGCTTCATCTGTAGCCACATCCAGTTCTTTTACATTACCCACCATTACGCCCACCAGGTAAGAAGGATTCGCATTGGCAAAATGCCTCACGTTTGTGTAAGAAGTAAGGATCATATCATCCTGCCGCATCATGGCACTGGAGCCTTTACTTTTTAATAAGCCGATAACCCGGTATGGGAGGCTACCAATGCGGATTACTTTATCTATGCATTTTTCGGGTTTATCGCCGAATAACTTAGTGGCCACATTGCTGCCCATCAAACAAACACTTCGCCCGCTTTCAATATCAAGTCCATTCAAGTTTCGGCCCACATCAACACTATAGCCATTAACAGCTAGGTAGTTTTCATCGCCACCCCATAAAGTTATTTGCGGGTTGGTTTTTTTCTCCCCGTAATGAATTTCCTGTGCACCCGGCCCCCGGCGGTAAATACTTATTTTGGCATTGGGGAAAGCAAAATTAGTTTTAAAAAACTCCGCTTCTTCTTTACGGATCGGCTTTCCAAGATTTGATTTCTTTTCTTTTAAGCCGCGTTTTTTCTTGGTAAAGTCCCCGTTATTCCTGCCATTGCCACCAAGCCGTACACGTGATTCTTTAAAACGGATACTAAATGCATTGGCTCCCATGGATGAGAAACTCTCTTTAAGGCTCTGGTTCATGGCTTCAATGGCAGTAATAATGCCGATAAGGGCCATAATACCAAAGGCAATGATGGCAACAGTAATACCGGTCCGCAATTTATTACTGCGAACGGTGCGCCATGCCAATGTGAGGGAATCAAAGGTTGTCATGCAAAAAGGAGTTGATCAATTTTCAACCTTATAAAGATAATTGAGAATCCCCAACCCGGCTAAAAGGGGTTGATAAATATGAGGAGCGGTTAAAAGTAGAAAAAATTAAGCTCGATGGAAGGAAATATACCCAACAGGATGATCAGCGCTGCCAATAGGATCAACCCCGTTTTAAACCCGGTGGTGATAGTGGTCGTTTCCGGCTCTCCTTCTTTAAAATACATGGCCTGAATTACACGGAAATAATAATATACACTCACCGCTGCAAATGCCACAGCTACGATCACCAGCCATAAAGAACCGCCGGTTTTTACTACAGATGCCAGCATATAATATTTAGCGAAGAAGCCAGCTGTCAGGGGTAAACCAGCCAGTGATAATAAAAAGACTGTATTGGTGAATGCCAGCGCAGGTTGCGATTTTGCCAGGCCATTAAACCCATCAAAGGTATAATCCTTCATTTTGATGAGAATAGCGAAAATGCCAATGGTTGCTAGGCTGTAGGCTGTTGCATATAAAAGAATACCTTCTTTGGCAAAGTCGTTATTGCTGTACAAAGCAAACAACATAAAGCCTGCCTGTGCAATACTGGAATAAGCAAGCATCCGTTTTACGCTTTGCTGGAATACGGCTGTAATATTTCCAATTAATAGAGTTGCAATAATGACAAATGCCAGCAGTATTTTCCAGGTGGGTCCCAGTATATCGGTATGTGTATCAAACAAACGGATGAAAGCAATAAAACCTGCTGCTTTTACAATCGTGGCCATGAAAGAAGTGAATACGCCCGGTGCCCCGTCATACACATCCGGTGTCCAGAAATGAAAGGGGGCTGCCGACACTTTAAAGCACATGGAGACAAATAGTAATAATAAACCAGCCACTTCTAAAAACGAAGCTTTTACCACGCCCGTTGAAGGGGAAATAGAAGTGGTGCCCAATGCAAATGTTCCTGTGGCACCATATACAAGGGCAATACCCATTAGCATAATGCCTGTTGAGAAAGCCCCCATTAAAAAATATTTAAGAGATGCTTCATTGCTCTTCAGGTTACGTTTATCGGCACCTGTTAAAATGTATAATGGAATTGACATAATCTCAATTCCCAGGAATAACATCAATAAACCGTTAAAAGAAGATAGTATACTTACCCCGCACAATACAAAAAAGATAAGCGCATAATATTCTGCTGTATTCACACTTACATTTTCTATGTCCTTTCCGCTAAGCATTACATAAATAAGTGTTGCAGTAATCGCAATAGAGTTAAAAAATAATCCAAACTTTTCAAAATTGAGAAGGGAATGTGTATCAATATGCACCACATAACCGCCGTAAGTATTCAATACATTGGCGATAAGCAGCAGGAACAAACCTATTGCCGCAATTTTTGTAATGTTAGATTTATTTTTTGTGATGATGCCGCTAAACATCATAACAACACCTAATAAAGCCGAAAGTATGATTGCATTCATAAAACTTATCTTATAGCCTGTGCGTAGTCATCACACAAACCTATTTCTATATTAACGATTTACCATAATGGCATTTACAGTGTCTTTGGTCAAATTGATCAATGGTTGTGGATATACGCCCAATGCAATAACCATAATGGCCAACACAAGCAGCACCCATTGTACATTGCTGCTTATATCAACTGCATTTTCAGTAGCGGCAACTGTATGGCCATATAATATTTTCTGAACCATATTCAATGTGTAAACAGCAGCGAGTATTACACTGATGCCTGCTACGGCAGCCATCCACATATTGTATTGGAAAAGCCCGTTGAACATCAGGAATTCGCCGATAAAAGCATTTGTTAAAGGCAACGCGATATTGGCTAATGCCATTATCACCAGTAATATAGCTAATACAGGTGCTTTTTGTGCAAGGCCGCCCAGTTCACTAAATTTACGGGTGCCCAATTGCTGTTCAATTACATCAGCAATGATCCACAAACCAATCACGTTGATTCCGTGGTTAAACATCTGTATCATCACACCCTCCATCCCGGTTTTATTGTGGCTGAACATGGCAGCACACATTAAGCCAATATGTGCAATGGATGAATACGCGATTAAGCGTTTAATATCATCCTGCCGTATGGCAATCAAAGAAGCATACAGCATCCCTGTAACAGAAAGTATTATAATTACGTTTGCAAATTGAACAGACGCATTTGGGAAAACCGGCAGCAACCATCGTACCGCTGCAAAAATTCCCATCTTAACCATGATACCGCTTAAAACCATAGTGGTGGAAGTAGGCGATTGTTCGTATGCATCCGGCTGCCAGGTATGGAAAGGGAATATGGGCATCTTGATAGCAAAAGCAATAAAGAATAACCAAAAAATAAATCCTTCCTGCTTGGCTGCCAGTTTGATATTATAAAAAGATCGCAAAGCGAA
>JAYSXR010000174.1:0-4206 GCA_043717145.1 Chitinophagaceae bacterium
ATCATTCGGTGCCGGTTTGCCTGTTCGGAAATGGACCACTTACGACAACCAGTTTACGGTTATCAATATGGGCCTGCAGTTAGGCAAACGCGGATCAAGCGTTAATAATATCACAGAAAATTATGTACAGTTTTCTTTGGGCCTTAGTTTAAGCGATCTTTGGTTTATTAAACGCAAATATGACTAACCCGATTCTTCATAAAAAAAATTATCTGGCAGCCGTTTTAACCGGCTGCTTTTTTATGTGGGCCTGCGAAAACGACATCAATGAAGTTCGAGACCTGGGCAGAAAAAAAGCAAGTGTGGAAGAAGGTCGCAATATTCAAAGCTTCCTGAGCATGAACGGGAAAATGCGTGCCCGTTTAACCGCGCCACTACTGCTTCGCTACCAGGGTGATAGCGCGAAAAAAGCCGAGTTCCCCAATTCATTGCATGTAGACTTCTTTAATGACAGTTTAAAAATTGAAAGCCAGCTAAATGCCAAATATGGCCGCTATCTTGAAAATGAAAACAAAGTCTTCCTACGCGATAATGTGATTGCTTTTAATATTAAAGGAGATACCCTTTTTTGTGAAGAGCTTTATTGGGACCAGACACTAGAGAAGTTCTATACAAGTAAAAAAGTAACCATCATCAAAGATTTTGGTCGTTCACGCTATACCGGGCTTGACGGTATGACCTGCAAGCAGGACCTCTCGGGCCTCACTATTTTCAACATGAACAATACCGGCAGTTATGCTTTTATCCCCGACAGTACGGCGAGCACTAAACCTGCAATACCTATGGTACCTCTACCAGCAGATACTACGAAAAAGAAAAAGTAAATAACATAAAATCCTTAGTATAAAAAGCCATCCTTTCCGAAATACTCTGGGGCTCGGGGGAAATAACTTTCTTTATTCAGAGAGTTTTAACAGCGCAACCCGTTATTCTTTATAAATTGCTTCTCTAAAAAATATCATCTTATGGAATACAGAAGAATGGGCCGTAGTGGCTTACAATTAAGTGTAGTAAGCTTTGGAAGCTGGGTAACTTTTCACAAACAGATAAACGATGGAAGTGCCGATGAATTAATGGGTATTGCCTATGATAACGGAATTAATTTTTTCGACAACGCGGAAACATATGCCTTGGGTGAAAGTGAAAAAATGATGGGGCGTGTTTTAAAAAATAAAAACTGGGACCGTACTTCATACACCCTTTCCTCAAAAGCTTTTTTTGGATGGAGGGGTAAGAATAACAAACCCAATCAAACCGGGTTAAGCCGTAAACATTTGATGGAAGCCTGTCATGAAGCCTTACAACGGTTACAAACCGATTACCTAGACCTCTATTTCTGCCACCGACCCGATACCAATGTGCCTATCGAAGAAGTGGTATGGACCATGCACAATCTGATCCAGCAGGGTAAAGTCTTGTATTGGGGAACCAGTCAGTGGAGTGGCGCTGAGATCATGGAAGCACATAGGGTGGCCCATCAATATAACCTCATAGCCCCAACAGTTGAGCAGCCGCAATACAATATGTTTGAGCGGTTTAAAATGGAGCAGGATTATTTACCGGTATTTAACAATGTAGGTATGGGTACAACAATCTGGAGCCCTCTGGCAGCCGGTTTTTTAACGGGAAAATATAATAATGGAATCCCCGAAGGATCACGTTTGGCTATTGAGGGTTTTGATTGGCTAAAAGACCGCTGGATACAGGAATCCAAATTAGAAAAAGTAAAGAAACTGAGTCTGTTGGCGGATGAACTCGGCGTATCTCTCGCAGCCCTGTCCATTGCCTGGACAATCAAAAACCCGCATGTAACCACGGCCATTCTGGGTGCCACTAAAAAAGAGCAATTGGAAGAGAACCTGAAAGCATTAGACGCAGTTACCCTGCTTTCTGCAGAAGTAATAGAAAAAATAGAATCTATCTTACAAAATAAACCGGTGATGGACCTTGCATAGAATAATATTGGAATGGGGGAATTATTTTTTTTAATTCCCCCATTTCCCAATACCAAAATTTATTAATCTCCCCCTTTTTCCAACTTTTTCTTCAACCGGCACTCTTATTACCGAACAACTATTTGGACAAGGCTACCACCATACAAACAGCTGTTGTGAGAAAGGCCTGCAAAGGCGACGCAAATGCGCAGGCCTGGCTATACCAACAGTATAGTAAGTCTATGTTCAACATTTGTACGCGCATGACAGGTAATCGCAGCGATGCAGAAGATATTCTGCAGGATGCTTTTATTATAGCCTTCAAAAACCTCCACCAGTTAAAAGAAGCTGTTCAGTTTGGGGGTTGGTTTAAACGGATAGTGGTGAATGAATGTATCCGTTTTAGTAAGAAGCATATTTATTGGGTAGAATGGGAAGATGAGCGAAACAACCAACTGGTAGTGGAAGAAGCAGAATGGTGGAAGACAGTAAATTTCGATATCATCCACCGCGAGATAAAGGGATTGCCAGATGGTTGCCGGCAGGTATTTAATCTTTTTGTGGCGGAAGAATATAGTCATAAAGAAATTGCCGAACAGCTCGGCATTTCAGAATCAACCAGCAAAAGCCAATACCACCGGGCACGGCATTTATTACAGGAACGAATAACCAGGCAATTACAAATACATGGATGAGTTAAAAAAATATTTACAAATTCACGCTGATGAGCTGAACCTCGACGAACCGCGTCCGCAGGTATGGCAAAATATCTTGCAAGAAACCGCCGGTAATAAAAAACCGGCTACCATATTTATGTTTACCCGTTGGGTAATAGCTGCCTGTGCACTGCTGCTTGCCGGTATTGGAACCTGGTATGTATTGAGTGATAAAAAAACAAATACAGCAATAAGCGAAGCTAAAGCGATAAAAAATATAGCGGCCCCAACTCCTGTTCCAAACGAACCTGTCTTTGTTGAAGCCCCTGTATCGCATGCAATTGCAAAAACCAAAACACCCGAAAAATACCATCAGCCTGCAAACCCATCAACACCCATAAACAGCATTGAAGACCTTGCAGCACTATTTGGTATCGAGAATAGTTTTACACTGGTGATAAACCTGCAACGAGAAAGGGTTAGTGCCATGCCTATGTATGCGGAAACGCCGGAATATTTTAATGATTTCAAAGTACAGATCAAACAAATGGAGAAAGATGAGACAGTAATCAAATCAGACATTGCAAGGCATGGTATGAATAATGAATTGCTTGATCAACTGATCAACCTGTACCAACAAAAGCTCAGTATTTTGAAACAATTACAAATTGAAATGAACAAAACCAACAACCGCTATAAACAAAATCACGGCCCTGTTGATTCTGCCAGAACATATTTCCTGAATATGTAACCCCCTTAATAAAATGAATCTAATATGAGAAGAATAATCACGAGTGGACTTGCGTTGCTTAGCATAACCACCATACTAAATGCACAACAAAATATAAACACCGTGGGCACTTTGAGCAATGTGACCGCATTTAACCACGCAAAAATAAAAGACGAAGACCTCAAATCGAAAGAAATAATTAAAGAGATTGCCGTACCTAAAAATGGAGATATTTATATTAATAATTATTTCAGGGGCATGGTGATAAAAACATGGGATCAGCAAAATGTAAAAGTGTCCACCACTGTTTATTATGAAGGTGAAAGTAAACTTGCAGATGAGGAGTGGTTTGAAAAAATAAACTTATCACTGAAGACCTTAGGCGGATCTGTTAAAATAAAATCAGGGGGTATATCAGGAGCAGGTAATTTCTATTTATTAGGTAGTGGCTCAAATGCGACATCCTTAAATGATGCAGGTGTTGCCGTTTTTAACGGTTCTGGGCAGAGCATTGGGTTTAAGAGCGATTTAAAAAGTATACTAACCATTACCGTACCCGCCGGCAGTAAATTGGATATTGAAAGTAGGTATGCAGATGTAACACTCCTAGACAATATCAGTGATCTGAATGTTGATATTACTAATGGGAACTTAGAAGCGGGTAATTTGAATAAATTCATTCTCCGCTCTAAATATTCCAATATCAATATTGGGGATATTAAAACTGCAGAAATAGAATTTATCAATGGTCGTTTTAGTGCGAGGAATATTGATGACCTGGATATTGACAGTAAAAATTCTACCATTGAAATGGCCGCCGCCAAAAAAATGATATTGCGCAGTACCAACGATGAATACGACCTGGAAGATGCGGGGGACATACGCG
>JAYSXR010000175.1:0-4176 GCA_043717145.1 Chitinophagaceae bacterium
TTATCGGCTGTAGCTGAATTGATGAAGCCTGAAAACGAATGTAACCCCTACCCCATACTAATTATAAAAACGTAAAAAAGAAACGAAAAAATATAGAAAATTATGTCGTCCACCGGTGAAAATGATTCGGATCTTAGGAAAATGCTAGACCTGACAAGATTTGTAAGTGTTGGGGTTCTGGCTTTACACGCCTATTATGTTTGTTATGCTGCCTTCAGAATATGGGAATTAACCGGCTCATGGTCCGACAAAATTCTGTTGACAATTGAAGCAACTGGTCTATTTAATAAGTTCCATACGGCGAAGTTATTATCACTGGCGTTGTTAGCAACCGGATTGATGGGCGTCCAGGGAAAAAAGGACCTAACTCAAAACTGGAAAACCATTGCGATTTACCTGACGGCTGGAGCAATATTGTATTTCGGGAGTGCGGTTATTTTTTCGTTTGGTAGTGACATTAGAAATACAGCAATTAGTTACCTATTTTTTCTCGGGTTGGGATACCTCTGCCTGGTGAAAGGAGGTACACTTATTTCAAGGATGATCCGGGAAGAATTATCAGCCGATATTTTTAATGAGGACAACGAAACCTTTCCGCAGGAAGAAAGATTGATCAGCAACGAATATTCCATCAATTTCAGAGCACAATACCAGTTAAAAGGCAAAACACGATCCAGTTGGATAAATATTCCTAATCCCTTCCGGGGTTTTATTGTCAGCGGTAGTCCAGGCGCTGGAAAATCATGGTTCGTAATCCTTCCCTTAATGAAGCAGCTTATTGAAAAAGGGTACGGGATGTTTGTATACGATTTTAAATACGATGACCTCTCTAAATCCGCATACAATTGGCTACAATTAAACCGGCATCAATTTAAAAATGCACCTGCCTTTTATGCGATCAATTTCGATAACCTGTCCAGCTCCCACCGCTGTAACCCGCTTGACCCAATGGCCATGCATGATATCACGGATGCCACAGAATCCGCACGTACCATTTTACTGGGGTTGAACAGGGAGTGGATCAAAAAACAGGGTGATTTTTTTGTAGAGTCGCCTATCAATTTTGTGACGGCTATTATCTGGTTTTTAAGAAGTTATGAGAATGGAAAATATTGCACGCTTCCACATGCCATTGAACTCATGCAAGCGGATTACGATGAACTCTTACCCCTACTCAATTCGGTACCAGAAATAGAAGTATTGGTGAACCCTTTTATTACAGCCTTCCAGAATGATGCCATGGACCAGTTGGAAGGACAGGTCGCGAGTGCGAAAATCGGGATGGCAAGGCTGGCCTCTCCGCAGCTATATTGGGTTCTGTCAGGTAATGATTTTACGCTTGATATCAATAACCCTGATAAGCCAAAAGTCATATGCGTTGGTAACAACCCGGAAAAACAGGGAATCTATGGTGCGGTTATATCATTGTATGTGTCCCGGCTAGTCAAGCTGGTAAACAAGAAAGACAGGCAGAAATGTGCACTCATGTTCGACGAGTTCCCTACCCTTTTTTTAAATAATATGGATTCCTTAATTGCCACTGCCAGGAGTAATAAAGTGGCCACGATTTTGGGAATGCAGGATTTTAGCCAGCTCCGGAAGGATTATGGCAAAGAGCAGGCTGATGTGATCGTAAACATTTGCGGTAATATAATCAGCGGCCAGGTAATGGGCGAAACCGCCCGGCTATTATCAGACAGGTTTGGCAGGATTATGCAGGACAGGCAAAGTATCTCAGATAATGGCACTGGCACTTCCATCACCCGGTCAAAGCAACTGGAAACAGCTATTCCAGCCAGTAAGATTTCCGCGCTTTCCTCCGGTGAATTTGTCGGGATGGTTGCGGACGATCCTCAGGAAAAGATCAAACTCAAAATGTTTCATTCTCAAATCATCCAAGATGCTGAATCAATTAACAATGAAATCAAGGATTTTAAGCCCATTCCGACAGTTTCTACTGTTAGTCATCAACAGGTGATGGATAACTTCTTTCAAGTCAAATATGAAGTCCGTAAGCTTATTGAGAAAGAAGTTAAACGCTTGATTAAAGAAAAAGCTGCAAGGGGGAAAGTAAGATCAACCTGATCACAGTATTTTAAACTTACATACATGTAACCCCAACTTCAAATTTGAGTTTAAATGACTTGGGTTGGTATAAATTAACTCAAATGAATCCTATTGCAAAGAAACTATCTAATTTAAACCCACCTATATACCCCTTATTTCAACAATAGGTGAATTATGGCTGATATTTTCCATTATGTTAAATCCGTGACCAGCAGTTTTTTAGTAGGCCATAATTATCCCTTATTCTTTGCATTCTTTGTACATTGGTACAATAACGGGGTTGTACCAACTCTTGTTGTGCGTAAGCTAATAGTACACAGTTTTAAAACCAATCAATTAAAATATTTTTATGGTATCAGGACCAATAGTTATTATAGAAGACGATGAGGATGACAAAGACATAATACAAGATGTTCTAAAAGAGTTAACCATACCAAATAAGATCGTTTGGTTTACAAAGTGCACAGAAGCTTTTAAATATTTAAAGGCACAAACCGAACAACCATTTGTTATTTTAAGTGACGTTAATTTACCCGGTCAAAACGGTAGGGATTTTAAAAAACAAATTGACAATGATGAAGAACTAAAAAAGAAAAGCATTCCTTTTGTTTTTTTCACCACAGCGGCTGATAAAAATTATGTAAACGAGGCATATATTGAATTGACTGTTCAGGGATATTTTCAAAAGGCAAATAGCTATCAAGAGACTAAAAACATCATTAGAGCGATACTGGAATATTGGAAGTATTGTAAACATCCCAATGCTGATTAAAAATGATTTACTAATTGTGACAAAACAAGCCTACGTCTAGTCTGGTAAGCAAGTTGGATTTCATCATCTAAGATGCCCATAGTAACACATTCCAAATGCTGGATATGCTATCAGATATGCCAATTAAGGTATCCCCACCATTTTTTTCAATTTTAGTGATAATAGGACGGTCAGTCAGTCAATTCCTATAGCTGTGTTGTTGTGACTGAATAGGAAGAAAACATATATAGATCGGTATACTGATAAAATATTACAATGGCTGATTTGTCAGTTATCAGTTGTGGTGTATACAAAAAAAGACTCCTAAGAATAGGAGTCCGATCATAGCTACTTTAAACTAAGTAACATGAGAAATAAATGGTGCTCAAATATTATAATCATATAGAAAGTTATTGTAAGTAACTCTCTATATAATCATATTTTAACATTAATAGTTGGTATTAATTATTGATACACTTCCAGATGATGGTGCATTTTTTTCCCTTTCATCAGCCGGAACATCCCAATAATCCATGAAATTATAATTAATCACAGCATTGGTATATACATTTTTATTAAAAATAAGCGTGCAACCATATCTGCCGCCTCCGTTTTTGGTGCTATATGTCCAACCCCATCTACGGGAGTCATAAAATGAAAGGCCGCGGAAAGCAAGTGCTGCTATCCTTTCCATCGTTAACTCAGTTAACGCCGGGTTTATTGATAAGGATGTTCCGGCAAGTTTGGGTACACCTGCCCCTGCACCCTGATAAGCCCTTACATTATCAATAAAAACAAGCCCGCCTGCAATATTTCCTGTGCGCATGCTAGCCTCTGCAAGCATTAATTGATTTTCTTCATAGGTTGGCCCAAGATAAATTTCAAGCCCGCCTGGTTGCCTTGATCCTAAGATTGGAATACCCGTCAAACCTGTCGCAGCCCCGTCTACTAAACTATAACGAGTAGTATTTGTGTTGGCATCTCCATAAAAAGTTCCAAAGTTGGTTGAAAAATTAGCCAGTCTTTTATCTCCTGATTTAAATTGCTGTACCAAACGCTCACTTACTTTATAGGTGCTGTTTTGATTACTTTGTGCGCAAATACCTGCGACAGAACCACCGGTAGCGGAAAAGAATGAATTAGAAGAAGTTGTTCTGCCAGTAAAAACATAATCGCCTTGTTTAATACCTGCATTACAGTAAGTAATAACTGCCTGCCAATCGGCAGCGGTCATTACTGGTATGGTTGATTTACTAATAGTTGCATTTGAATTACCGTTAACAAACGGAGCCAGTTTATTTAACAAAATGTTACGAGCCAGCATGGTATTGATAGTTCTAACCCATTGAGCAGAGGAT
>JAYSXR010000176.1:0-4159 GCA_043717145.1 Chitinophagaceae bacterium
TCAAAACCTTTCATAATTATTTTATCGCCGAAAGATTTATTTACCTTTTTCATTTCCAGGATTTTTCCACCCAGTCTGGTCATTTTTACCTGAAGACTAACTTCCGCATCTTCTTTTTTAACAGAAACTCTTTCTTCTACATCTTTAAAAGCGTCCTGCCGGCTTTTGCTTTTTGTTGTACGGGCTTTGGGTTGCTTGCGCATCCACTCCAGTTCTTTACGGTATTCGTTTTTGGCCTTATCAATACTGGCCAATTCGCTTTCTATGCGTGCGGCTTTTTTTTCAACATAGTTTTCATAATCGCCGCGGTACACGTACATATTCTCCCTTTCCAGTTCCCATATTTCTTCGCTTACGGCATCTAAAAAATAACGGTCGTGCGTTACCAATAGCAGGGTTACATTTTCCTGGTTCAGGTAATTCTCCAGCCACTCAATCATTTCAACATCAAGGTGGTTGGTGGGTTCATCCATCATCAATAAAGTATGCTTATGATCAAACCCAATATCAATAAGTGTTTTGGCCAATGCCACGCGTTTGCGCTGTCCGCCGCTCAGGTCACTTACAGGTTGTTCCAAATGGTGTACATTCAGCTTGGTGAGTATTTGTTTTACTTTTACTTCAAACTCCCAGGCATTCAGGTCATCCATTTTACCAAACAATTCCACGAGGGCTTCACCGTCTTCACTTTCACTGGCCATTTCATACTCGCGTATCACATTCATTACCGGGTGATCGGTATGGAAGATGTTTTCCAGTACAGTTTTACCCTCATCAAATTTCGGGTCCTGCTCAAATAATGCAACGGTTACATCTTTATGAATGAAAAGCTTGCCAGCATCGGCTTTTTCATCCCCATTTAAAATGCGCAGTAATGTGGATTTACCGATGCCGTTGCGTGCTATCAGCGAAACCTTATCCCCTTCGTTAATATGAAATGAAATATCCTTAAAAAGCGGGTTAATACCATAACTCTTCGTCAAACCTTCGGCAGAAACATAATGCATTTTGCAAAAATAAGCATCATAGGGGAATTTTGAATAATGAATAGTGAGTTAGAACCAAATTCATACCCGTATTCATGAACGTTTTCTGCTGATGCTGTGGTTCAGTATTCATTCCCTCTCTGCGAACAACTCTGCCTCTCTGCGGCTCTAGAGTGAAGACGCCCTATCACATGCAGGATTTACCCGGCTATAGATTTTTTTCACTGCAAAGTGGTAGAGCAGCTAAGGGTTTTGGGGAGGACGAATAAATATTGTGGCTGCTTTACGGGTACACCACATTATTTCAATATGCGTAAAGATGTGACAACTGCCCTAATTTTGCAGCCGGCCCTGTTTTTCGTGTTTTAAATTAAATTACTTTCGTAGCCTCTATGAAGAAGATCGAACTGGAAATTGTAGCCCTTTCTCACAGCATCACCCAAACCCATTCTTATGCGGTCGTATTGGGTGAAATGAACGGCCTGCGCCGTTTACCTATTGTGATTGGCGGGTTTGAGGCCCAGGCCATAGCCGTAGCATTGGAACACATGCAGCCTAGCCGCCCGCTCACGCACGATCTGATGAAGAACTTCATGAACGCTTTCAGTGTAGAATTACAGGAGATCATTATCAGCGACCTGCAGGAGGGTATTTTTTACTCCAAGCTGGTTTGTTTTACCGAAAATGATACTGTTGAAATAGATAGCCGTACTAGCGATGCCCTGGCATTGGCCGTACGTTTTGGCTGCCCCATTTATACTTATGAACACATTCTCGAAAATGCCGGCATATTAATGGAAGACGGAGCAGGTAAAAAAGCAAAAGGCGAGGCAGTGGGCATTGAAGAAACCGGCAGCGGCCGCGACGACCTGAGTGGCATGAACGTGGAAGATTTGCAAACCCTGCTGACTGAAGTATTGGAACAGGAAGACTATATCCGCGCCATCTCTATCCGCGACGAGATCAATAAAAGAAAATGATTTTAGTAAGTGGGAAGTAAATAAATACTTTCATTAACCCCTGCTCACTATTCACTACCTACAACTCACTATGGTTCTCTTCCCCAACTGCAAAATTAACCTCGGACTCAACATTATCCGTAAAAGGGAAGATGGCTACCATGATCTGGAAACGGTGTTTTATCCGGTGGGGTTAAGGGATGCGGTGGAAATAATTAAGTCTGGACAGAGCGGATTAGAGAATGGTGTTGTTTATAGTAGTTCCGGATTGCAAATTGCGGGCGATGATACTGAAAACCTTTGCGTGAAAGCATATAACATGCTTACAAAAGATTTTCCCCAATTACCATCTGTACAGATTCATTTACACAAAGCCATTCCAATGGGGGCCGGGCTTGGCGGGGGCAGTGCTGATGGTGCTTTTACCTTAAAACTGTTGAATGAATTTTGTGCGCTTAACTTATCTGATGAGCAGTTAATCGCCTATGCCTTGCAACTTGGCAGCGATTGCCCTTTTTTTATTCATAACAAACCTTGCTTTGCAACTGGCCGCGGTGAGCTTATGCAGGAAGTTACGCTGGACCTTTCTATGTACACTTTTATTATTGTGAATCCCGGCATTCATGTATCAACTGCAAACGCATTTTCACAAATTAAGCCTGATAAACCACGACAATCCATCCTTGACATTATCCGTCAACCTATACATTTTTGGAAAGGACAATTATTGAATGATTTCGAAACCGGGGTAAGTAAAACACATCCTGAAATCGCATGCATTAAAGAGCAGTTTTACGAAAACGGAGCTATCTATGCTTCCATGACGGGCAGCGGAAGCTCTGTATATGGCCTGTTTGAAAAAGATATGCAAACGAATTTCTCATTCGAACCCTCCTGCCTCGTTTACAAAATATAATAACATCCGTTAGTTTTTATTATTGATAATATTCAATGGAATTGCTATTTGTTTGAATATTATCAAGACATCTTAATAAGATTTTAGTTTGTCATTTGATTAAGACCCATTTTTTTCGTAATTTGCTGCTACGGTTGCCCGCCATTTCATTTCCTAAACATTAATTCGGTTGTACATGCTTGTTTCAAAACCTAGCGGGGGATTATATGATCCTTCCTTTGAACATGATGCCTGTGGAATTGGTTTCGTGGCAAATATTAAAGGTAGTAAATCCCACCAGCATATTACGGATGCATTAACCGTATTGGAAAATATGGAGCATCGCGGGGCTTGCGGTTGCGAAAGCAATACCGGTGACGGCGCGGGTATCATGCTGCAAATTCCCCATGAATTCTTTTTCGATGAATGTTTGAAACTGGGTGTGCATCTCCCCTCTTTCAGCAAATATGGTGTGGGTGTGATTTTCTTTCCAAAAGAGATCAGGCTGCGTGAAGAATGCAGGGATATTTTTAACCGCTCAGCAGAAAAACTGGGATTGGAGATAATAACTTATCGCAAAGTGCCCGTAAACAAACAGGATATTGGCCTCACTGCCTTATCCGTTGAGCCGTGCATGGAGCATGTTTTTGTTGGCTGCCCCGATCATATTACCAACCCCGACGAGTTCGAACGCAAATTGTTGATACTCCGCAATTATGCGAGTCATACCATAATGAATACCGTTAAGAAAGATGAGGTAGGTTTTTACCTGGCATCCTTATCTTACAAAACCATTATTTATAAAGGACAACTTACCAGCTTACAGGTTCGCGGTTATTTTCCCGACCTGAGCGATAAAAGAGTGGTATCGGCTTTCGGCCTGGTACACTCCCGTTTTGCTACCAATACCTTCCCTTCCTGGAAACTGGCACAACCCTTTCGCTACATAGCACATAATGGCGAGATCAATACTTTGCAGGGAAACCTTAACTGGCTCCGCAGCAGCGAAAAAGGATTTACATCCCCATATTTCAGCAAAGAAGAGATGGAGATGTTATTGCCGATTGTTACCGAAGGCCAGTCGGATTCTGCCTGTCTTGATAATATGATTGAATTGCTCGCTCTCACCGGCCGGTCATTACCGCATGTAATGATGATGCTGATACCCGAAGCATGGGATGGCAACGAGCAAATGGATCCTGTTAAAAAAGCATTTTACGAATACCATGCCTGTATGATGGAACCATGGGATGGACCTGCATCTATTTCTTTTACAGATGGAAAAATAATTGGTGCCACTTTAGACAGAAATGGGTTAC
>JAYSXR010000177.1:0-4157 GCA_043717145.1 Chitinophagaceae bacterium
AGAGGGCCGTTTGTATTGGGAGAAAATGCGGTCTTGAAATTAAACAGCCGTGTGTATGGGGCTACTTCCTTAGGTCCAAACTGCATGGGTGGCGGTGAAATAAAGAATACTGTAATGATGGGATACAGTAACAAAGCCCATGACGGTTACCTTGGCGATTCGGTAGTAGGCGAGTGGTGTAATTTTGGAGCAGGTAGTACCAATAGCAATGTAAAGAATACAGCCAGTGAAGTAAAAGTATGGGATATCGGTTCTGAAAAATATGTAGGTGTTGGACAAAAATGTGGTGTGATCATGGGCGATTATTCGAGGGTAGCCATTAACTCGGCCATTAATACCGGTTCTGTAATCAGCGTGAGTTGTAATGTTTTTGGGGCAGGGTTGTTGCCCACAATCATTGGCAATTTCAGTTGGGGTGTAAGTGGTATAAAATATGAATTTGAAAAAGCCTGCCGTGATATTGATAACTGGAAAAAAATGAAAGGCCATTCTTTAAGTGAAGCAGAAACCTCAGTGTTACAATATATCTTTGAAAATTATACATGAAAAATTTATTGCCGTTTTGATTATTTTCAACACCGTTGCCAAAGGGTAACTGGGTTTCACTGAAAAAAAATACTATGAGAAAACAAATTGCAGCCGCTAACTGGAAAATGAATTTAACCCTTAAGCAGGGAGAAGAATTATTAGATGCCATCATCAGCAAACCTCATTCATTAAAAGAGAACCAACAGGCAGTATTTGCGGTTCCCTTTCCTTACCTGGCAATGGCGCAACAAAAAATAGCGGGAAAAACAAATGTGTTTGTAGCCGCACAGAATTGTTACAGCAAAAAAAGTGGTGCCTACACCGGCGAGGTATCAGTTGAGATGCTGCAGTCGCTCGGTATTCAATTTGTTGTTTTGGGTCATTCTGAACGCAGGGAATATTTTACGGAAAGCAACCAGTTACTTGCCGATAAACTAAATATCTGCCTCGGGTATTCCATTACGCCCATTTTCTGTTGCGGCGAACCATTACACATCCGTGAAGCCAATACGCAGAACGCATATGTGGCCAAACAACTGGAAGAATCATTATATCATTTAACGGCAGCGCAGATACAAAAAATTGTAATTGCTTACGAACCGATCTGGGCCATTGGTACCGGAAAAACAGCCAGCAGCGCGCAGGCGCAGGAAATGCACGCTTACATCCGCCAGCAACTGGCAGCTAAATACGGGCAGGCCATTGCAGATTCTGTCCCTATTCTTTACGGCGGAAGTGTAAAGGCATCCAATGCAGTAGAACTTTTTAGTCAGCCCGATGTGGATGGTGGATTGGTAGGGGGAGCCTCATTAATTGCTGAAGAATTTGTGGCGATTATCAATGCACTAAAATAATATTTTGCCATTGTTGGTCGCCTGACCAACAACGGCGAAGTATTTTGTACTGAGCACAAAAACACCATTTACTTACTGTTCTGTGCAATTCAATAGTAACATGAATATTTTTGCCATAACCGTTTGCTAAGTGTATTTTGTTTGTACATGGGTAATGACTAAACAAAGTTTTTTTTTCTTTGAAAAGAATACTGCCATATCTGAGAAGGGAGGTCTTATCCACAGCGAACTTATAAAGAGTTTATAGAGACCTTATAGAGATATTATAAAGATGTAACTATCGCAGTTGTTGGTCGCCTGACAACAACATTTAATAATTAATAATTGGCAACCTTTTTACACTTGAAAAACCCCAGTCTTAAACGCTTCAATATGCGGGTTCTGATTAGCTGCAGCGATCCCTTCTGCAATTACCAGCCGGGTTTCTATCGGGTCGATAATATTATCAACCCATAACCTTGCGGCTGCATAATAAGGTGAGGTTTGCTTTTCATAGCTGGCTTTAATTCTGTCAAGTAATTCCTTCTCGTCTTCCGGACTTACTTCTTTGCCTTTTGCTTTCATTGTGGCTACCTGTATCTGTAATAAAGTTTTTGCGGCCTGCTCGCCACCCATTACTGCAATTTTTGCTGAAGGCCATGCATAAATAAAGCGAGGATCATAGGCTTTACCGCACATGGCATAATTACCCGCACCATAACTGTTGCCTACGATAATGGTGATTTTAGGAACAACGGAATTTGCCACGGCATTAACCAATTTGGCCCCGTCTTTTATGATACCGCTGTGTTCGCTGCGACTACCCACCATAAAGCCGGTTACATCCTGAAGGAAAACAAGTGGTATTTTTTTCTGGTTGCAGTTCATGATGAAACGGGCGGCTTTATCAGCACTGTCATTATAGATCACACCGCCGATCTGCATCTCACCTTTTTTATTTTTACTGATCAGGCGTTGGTTGGCCACAATGCCAACAGCCCATCCTTCAATCCTTGCATAGCCGCATAGAATAGTTTTGCCATAATCCTGTTTAAACTGCTCGAACTCACTGTTATCAACAATGCGTTCAATAATCTCAAGCATATCATAAGGCTTTACATTGCCTTCGTGCATAAAACCATATAATTCATTAGGATTTTTTTTAGGTGAAACTGGTTGTATCCGGTTAAAGCCGGCGGTAACAGGTTCACCCAGTTTGTTCATAATTTTTTTGATATGGTCAAGGCATTCGTGTTCGGTTTTGAATTTATAATCAGCCATGCCACTTATCTCCGTATGCGTAACGGCACCACCTAAGGTTTCGTTGTCAATGTCTTCGCCCACAGCTGCTTTTACAAGATAGGATCCTGCTAAAAAAATACTGCCATTGCCTTCAACCATTAATGTCTCATCACTCATAATAGGCAGGTAAGCACCGCCGGCCACACAGGCGCCCATTACCGCAGCTATCTGTGTTATGCCCATGGCACTCATCCTGGCATTGTTGCGGAAGACGCGGCCAAAATGTTCTTTATCTGGAAAAATTTCATCTTGCATGGGTAAGAAAACACCTGCACTATCTACCAGGTAAATAATGGGTAACCTGTTTTCCATCGAAATTTCCTGAAGACGTAAATTTTTCTTTCCGGTAATAGGAAACCAGGCACCAGCTTTAACTGTTTGGTCATTGGCTACAATGATACATTGCCTGCCACTTACATAACCCAATCCCGCCACGGTTCCGCCGCAGGGGCAACCGCCCTGTTCTGCATACATCTCAAAACCGGCAAAGGCACCGATCTCAGTAAAAAGCTTGTCTTTATCACACAAATAGTCAATCCGTTCACGCGCGGTGAGTTTATTACGCTCCCTTTGTTTTTCAATGGCTTTTTTGCCACCACCCAATTTGATCTTTTCAAAATGTTGTTTGGTTTGGCTTACGGCCATCTTCATCCAATCTTCATTACGGTTAAATGCCTGGCTCATATACAAACAATTGTTAGTATGACAAATGTAGTTTATGTTATTTTGAATGCTGGATTTTTAATGTTGAATTATTGATTAGCACAGCTATTCTTCCCGAAATTTAAAATTCAACATTTAAAATAGATAATTATATTTAGCGAATGTCATACGATTACATCATTATTGGTGCGGGTTCTGCGGGTTGTGTGCTGGCAAACCGATTAACGGAAGATACCGCATGTAAAGTTTTGTTGCTGGAAGCCGGTTCTCCTGATAAAAAAATGGAGATCCATATACCTGGTGCGTATACCAAACTTAACCGCAGTGAAGTTGACTGGGCTTTCTGGACAGAACCACAGGCGAATATTGATAACCGCAGGCTATTTATACCCAGTGGCAAAACTCTAGGGGGAAGTAGTTCAACCAATGCCATGGCTTACGTGCGAGGTAACAAAGAAGATTATAATGAATGGGCAGCAATGGGCAATAAAGGGTGGAGTTACGAAGATGTATTACCCTATTTCAAAAAATCGGAAAACAATGAACAGTATGGAGAACCTTTTCACGGAGAAGGGGGGCCATTAAATATTACATTGTCAAAACAACCCGGATTACTTGCGTCTATTTTTATTGATGCCTGTGAAGAATCCGGTATCCCCAGAAACAATGATTATAATGGTGAAGAACAGCTGGGTGCAAGTATGCTGCAATTTACTATCAAAAAAAATAAACGGCATAGTACCGCTACGGCTTTTCTAAAACCTGCAATGCGCCGTTCCAATCTTACTATTAGAACAAATACGCAGGTAAAGAGAATTTTGATCGAACATG
>JAYSXR010000178.1:0-39291 GCA_043717145.1 Chitinophagaceae bacterium
GCATCAGATGACTGTAATGTGCAGTTACAAATAAAGACAGAAAAAGTAAGTGCTAAAAAAATCCGCTTCAATAGTGAATTAAGCAGCACATTATCAGGCGACAGCATTGTACAAAGAACCTGGAAGTTTGGTGACAACACATCACTCGACGGTAACCAGGTTAATCCTTTAAAGGAATACAAAGATACAGGCGTTTATTATGTCTGTTTGCAGGTACGAACTGCCAAAGGTTGTGAAAAAATGTTGTGCCTCAACGTAGTTGTGCGTGACAGTATGGGAGGTATACTACCTACGCCTACCAATTGTAAAGCTTCATTCACGTATACGGTAAAGGATTCAACCATTCGTTTTAACAGTGACGGTTCCCATGCTGCTTCTGATGATGACAGTATTATTAGCCGCACGTGGTATTATGGAGACAATTCCACCTCTGTATCACTATCAGGAAATGTAATTAACCCATCTCATACTTATTCCAAACCCGGTTCATACAATGTTTACCTTGTAATTAAAACTAAAAAAGGTTGTGAGAGCAAGTATTCGGGAACAGTGGTTATTAGGCCAGGAATATTACCTGCGAATTGTAAAGCCTATTTCAATTATACAATAAAAGACTCAACCACTATTTTCAACAGTGAAGATTCGCATGGCAGTTCTTCAGAAGATAGTATCATCAGCCGGACCTGGTATTATGCAGACAGCGCTAACGCTGTATCATTAACCGGCAATGTTATCAAGCCATTACATAAGTATTCAAAACCCGGCTCATATCATGTGTACCTGGTTATCAAAACAAAAAATGGCTGTGAAAGCAAATACGAAGGTACAGTGGTTATCAGGCCAACAGTTGTGCCGGTGAATTGTAAAGCCTATTTCAACTATACTATAAAAGATTCAACCATTATTTTCAACAGTGAAGATTCACATGGCAGTTCTTCAGAAGACAGTATCATCAGCCGCACTTGGTATTATGCAGACAGTGCTAATTCTGTATCATTAACCGGCAATGTGATCAAGCCATCTAATAAATATTCAAGACCAGGCACATACCACGTGTACCTGGTGATCAAAACAAAAAATGGCTGTGAAAGCAAATATGAAAGCACAGTGGTAATCAGGCCTAATCCAGTACTGGGCAATTGTAAAGCAGTATTTACATTCACTATACAAAATACCAGTGTGAAATTTTACAGTGCGGGTTCTGCTGCAACTTCATCGGAAGACAGTATCATAAGCCGTAGCTGGTTATTCGGAGACAGCACCGCTGCGATAACAGCAAACAACAGTATTGACCCGTTACACACTTACCGGAAAAGCGGCACTTATACAGTGTATCTCTACATTAAAACCAAAGCAGGTTGTGAAAGTAAATACACTACTACAGTGGTTATTGCACCGGATAACTGCACGTTACAGGTTCAGTTCAATGCAGAAAGGATCAGTGGCAAAAAAGTGCAATTCAACAGCAGCCTTAGTACAGCTCAGGGCGACAGTATTATTCAGCGCAACTGGAAGTTTGGCGATAATACCATACTCAGCGGCAATGTAATAAATCCTGTAAAAGAATTTCCTATACAGGGTGTATATAATGCCTGCCTCCGTGTAAAAACCATCAATGGTTGTGAAGCGGCATCATGTAAGCAGGTAGTGGTACAGGATAGTATAAACCTTTTGCCAACCGCTATTGACTATGTGAAAGTAGTGAGCATTAACCCTAATCCCGTTGTAACAAGAATGGTTGTCACTATCTGGAGCAGGAACAATAATGTAGAAGCCGAGCTATCCATATTTGATATTTATGGAACAGGAAAATTAAATATCAAGAAAGTGCTGGTTCAGGGAAATAACGTTATAGAAATCCCTACAGAATCATTATACCATGGGCCCTATTTCTTGAAAGTAAGCACAAAGAACGGCAGGGATACCAAAGCTTTTTATAAGCTCTAATATATACCCATCATAAAGCTTTATAATAGTGTAACACAGGTTATCATCAACCTTGTTACGCTATTTTTTTTATTATTTATACCCCTAAATGTTAAAAAATAATAAAGTTGTTTACGTGAATAAACCTTTTCTTCCCTGGCCTATCTATTAAATAGTGAATTTTTATAACCATTAAAACTTTAGTCATGAAAAAAATTATTTTCGCATCAGCAGCCGCTTTATTTTTTACCCTAAGCGCTATGTCACAAACCACCACACCTCCGGTTTCTAACAAAAAAGAAGACATGAAAGATCTCCGCAAAGACGTGCGTGAATTGCGCAAAGACAAAGCCGAGCGCCGCAAAGAATGGAAAGAAGGCGATAAAGCAGAAGCAAAAGAATTAACCAAAGACATTAAGGCCGACAAAAAGGATATCAGCAGCGAAGCTAAAGACCTGAGAACTGACGGTGTAAAACATCCAGTAAAAAGGGCCGAAAAACAAATTCATCAGGCACATTCAAAAAGGAACGGGTAATACTTACTTTATGTAGGGGCCGGAATTGATCCGGCCTTTTTTGTATCCAGATGCAGAAAATAGAAGTAGTTTGTTTACATTGTGAAAGTGAAGAAAATAGTCTTTTTATTACTTGTATCTGTTACCTCCATCATTGTGTTTGCGCATGAATTCTGGCTACAGCCGCAGAAGTTTTTTTATACCTTACGTGAAGTAGCCAATATCCGGTTCCAGGTAGGCGAAAACTTTACCGGGGAAAACTGGATAGGAAATAAAGATAAAATTCAACAGCTACTTTATTTTAAACCATCTGGTGGCATTGTTGATCTTAGCGCACGTTTATCTGAAAACAAAGGTGATTCATTACAATTACCATTACAGGAAGAAGGCACGCATATGATTATCTTCCACAGTCATAATTCGCTTATCCATCTCGAACCGGAAAAATTTAAAGCGTATTTGAAAGAAGACGGTTTAGACCATGCTGCCCTTTATCGAAAAACACATAATGAGGAAAATCGGATTGGCAAAGAGTATTATCAGCGAAGCGTAAAAACCATACTTCAGATAAGCGAAAACCTTACCGATGCCTGTACCAAACCATCCGGCCTCCCGCTAGATATCATTCCTGAAGAAAATCCTTATTCTATACCAGTACTTACTCCGAGAGATGCCATTAAAAAGGTTAAATTCCAGGTACTGTTTAATGGACAACCCTTAAACAATACTTTGGTTAAAATATGGTATCACAGTTCCAAAACACAGGTTAAGATGGATACGGCAAGAACCAATAAAAAAGGTTGGGTTACCGCCGAAAGGCATTCCGGTCCTTATATGGTCAGCTGTGTTTACATGGAACAAAATCATACCGATACAGTTGCTGATTGGCAGAGTTACTGGGCAAGCCTGAGTTTTGAATATTCTCAATTCTTTACCGGGAACGGGATAAGGTAATTACCAGGCAAAAAAAACGCAAAACTTTACACCTCCAACGCCTAACCCTACCCTCTTTTAACCTATTTTTGCCGCAAATTTCAAAACAACCGAAACTCTCACCATGGCAGTATTAGTGAATAAACACTCAAAAATCATTGTTCAGGGATTTACAGGCACGGAAGGTACTTTTCATGCTACCCAAATGATTGACTATGGAACCAATGTTGTAGGTGGCGTAACACCAAATAAAGGCGGCACCACCCATTTAGACAGGCCGGTATTTAATACAGTTGCCGATGCAGTTAAAGCAACATCAGCGGATGTGAGCATTATTTTCGTGCCCCCGGCTTTTGCTGCCGATGCCATAATGGAAGCAACTGACTCCGGTATCAGCCTGGTGGTTTGTATAACAGAAGGCATTCCGGTGCAGGACATGGTTAAAGTAAAAAATTATTTATTAGGAAAAAATACACGCCTGATAGGGCCCAATTGCCCCGGAGTGATAACAGCCGGAGAAGCCAAAGTAGGTATCATGCCCGGCTTTATTTTTAAACCCGGCCGTATTGGTATCGTTTCTAAAAGCGGAACCCTGACTTATGAAGCAGCGGACCAGGTGGTGAAAGCAGGAATGGGCATCAGCACGGCTATTGGCATAGGCGGCGACCCAATCATTGGTACGCCAACCAAAGAAGCCGTAGAGTTGTTGATGAACGATCCTGAAACGGATGGTATTATTATGATTGGTGAGATTGGCGGCAGTATGGAAGCAGAAGCTGCCAGATGGATTAAAGAAAACAAAACCAAGCCCGTTGTTGGTTTTATAGCTGGCCAAACAGCCCCTCCAGGCCGCCGTATGGGCCATGCCGGAGCCATTGTTGGCGGCGCAGATGATACAGCCGCGGCTAAAATGAAAATTATGGCCGAATGTGGCATTACAGTGGTAGCCAGCCCTGCAGACATTGGCAAAACAATGGCAGAAATCATACAAAAATAAATTATTCTAAATATTATCACTGATCCCGTTCGGCTTACCGATCGGGATTTTTTGTTGCCTAATAACTGCATTTGAAAATAAACAAACCCGGCATGATTTAAGTATATAAAAATCTTATGTTAATAGATGAGGGACTTATGTGAATTAATCGCCAAGTTTGCATCATAGCGGTAATACTGTATTTAAACTGAAAACCAGATCCATGGCTTTACGTAATTTCTACCTATTTATTTCATTGTCATTCTCTGTTGCTTCCAAGGCTCAGGTAACGGATACACTTTTTTCAAAAGAGTGGATTGGTATTGATACCCTAATCATTAAAAATGACCTCACACGTTCAGCACTGCAAAAAGTAAATGCTTTATATAAAAAGGCAAAGCAACGGCAATTGCCCGGCCAAGTGATCAAAAGCCTTATCTACCGCTATACACTGGAAAACAGGATAACAGATAATAACCCTAACCTCATCATATCAATTCTTCAATCAGAAATAATAACTACGGGTGATGAAACACAAAAAGCAATATTATACTCTTTACTAGCCAAACAATACAGGGATTATTTCAACAACCATCGCTGGAATTTATATTACAGAAAGAATACGTCCGGATTGAAAAAAGACGATATAGCCACCTGGAGCAACGATGATTTTACGGCTGCAATAACAGATAATTTTTTACGATCATTACGCGACAGACCCCTACTGCTGCAAACAAATATTGACCTGTATGATGCAGTCGTGATAAGGGGTAACAGTCGCAAATTAAGGCCAACACTGTTTGACCTTTTGGCACACGAAGCATTAGATTATTTGAAAACGGGTGAACCCTATCTAACCAAACCATCCTATGCATTTACCATCAATGATGCAAACACTTTGGGTTCTATAGCTGATTTTATCAATACTACATTTATAACAAAAGACAGTAGTTCACAGCAATGGATTGCAGTACAGTTGTTTCAGCAACTTATGTTGGCCCACAGAAATGATGCGGATATAAATGTATTGCTGGAACTAAACATGGAACGTATTGAATGGGTTTACCAGCATGCGATTTTTTCTACCAAAGAAGCTTCCTATTTAAAAGCATTGCAGGAGATCACCACACAATATGGCTCTACTCCGTCTGCCTCGCAGGCATGGTACCTGCTGGCGAGGCAGGATGCCAATAAAGCCAGTAGCTATACGCCATTTGGTGATACCACCAACCGGTATGGGTATGTAAAAGCGAAACAGATCATAAACAAAGCTTTATCGCTTTCAAAGGAACCCAATAATGGAACGATCAACATGCAAAATCTTTTGCAGGAGATCGCTCGCAAAGAATTACGCACAGAAATTGAAAAAGCAAATGTTCCCGGAAAGCCTTTAAGGGCATTGGTCAGCTATAGGAACTTAGATACATTGTATGGAAGGATCATGCGTGTTGATAATAATGAAAATATAAATGACCCGGAAGGGACAAATGATTATTGGAAAACCGCATCCAAATCAAAGCCTTATAAAACATTCATACAGGTATTGCCAATAGTTAACGATCACCAATTGCACCATACCGAAATCAAAATAGAGGGTCTATCTGTTGGCGCATATACATTCCTCTGTTCAAATAACCCTTCTTTCAATGACAGTCTGGATAAAATAAGTATACAAACCTTTGCGGTATCCAATATCAGCTATATCAAAAACAAAAATGATTTTTTTGTAGTTGGCAGGGATAACGGGAAACCCATGGCAGACGTAAAAGTAACCATCCTTAAAAAACAATACATTAACCGGTTAAACAAATACATCAATGATACGGTAGGCATCAGAACAACCAATAAGAATGGTTATTTTAAATTTACACCTAATAACGGTTATGGAGATTTTATGTATTCATTCACTGTAAAGAACGACACATTTAATTCCTGGCAGGCTGATTACAATTATCCGGACAATAGTGAGGAGCCCGTAGAAACAACCGATTTGGTTGCAGGTAGATTTGAAAATAGCAATAACAGGATTTTCTTTTTTACTGACAGGGCCATCTACCGCCCAGGGCAACCTGTTTTCTTTAAGGGTATTGCCATAACCAAAGACTATAAGACGAAATTCAGTAGGCTTATCTCCCTAAAAGATTCTGTCTGGGTTTACCTGAATGATGTAAACCGGAAGAAAATTGATTCAGCAAAGTTTTCTTTGAATGATTACGGATCATTCAGCGGAAAGTTTCAATTGCCGCAAAACGGATTAACAGGCAATTTCAGTATTTCTGTAACACAGTATAACCAGTCCAATACTTACTTCTCCGTTGAAGAATATAAACGCCCAACATTTACTGTGTCTTTTGAAAAGGCAAAAGGGGCATATCGTTTAAGTGATTCAGTTACTATTACTGGTTTAGCCAAAGCCTATGCAGGTAACAATATTGATGGAGCAAAAGTGGTTTATACCGTTACCCGTAATACCCGCTACCGCGAACCATGGTTATGGAGAAGGCCAAACACATTATCAGGTAACCGTGAGATCAGTCATGGCGAGATCAGCACCGATGCTGAAGGAAAATTCACAATTTCATTTAAAGCATTGGCAGATGATATGGCTGGCCGCAGCGGCAGTCCGTTATTCGATTTTACCATTACCGCCAATGTAACCGATATCAATGGCGAAACACGCAGCAGCAATACGCAGGTTACCGTAGGTTATACTTCGTTATTACTAAATATCAGCGCACCTTCCTTAACTGAGGTTGACAGTTTCAAAGTAATTACGATCACCAATACTAATTTGAGCAATGAAAAAGAACCGGCGATAGTACATGTGAAAATCTATTCATTACAACCACCTAACCGCCCTATAAGGAAACGTTACTGGACAAGGCCTGATCAGTTTGTGATGAACAGACAGGAGTTTACCAGCTATTTCCCCTCTGATGAATATGAAGAAGAAACCAATTACCTCACATGGGCTTCCGGCGAATTGGTAATGGAAGGAACAGTAGATACTAACACAAAAGAATTGTTATCCATTTCACCGGGTTTATTCAAACCAGGTTATTACCGGATAGAAGCTGTAACCAGAGATAAGGATAGTGCGGAGGTTAAAGCCATCCAGTACACGCAATTATTCAGTTCTGTGAATACCCAATTAGCCGCACCTGTTTATCAATTTAATTATACGATCAAGGGATTAGCAGAACCCGGTCAAACCGCATCATTCATCAGTGCAAGTATGGCCGATCATTTGTTTGTGATCAGGAAAACCGATAAGCCTCTAAATAAACCGGGCAGTTATTCTTTTATTGAACGTAACAAAGGATTTGAAACAATAAATTACACACCTGATGAAGTCGACCGCGGTGGCGTGAATATAAGCGAAGCATTTGTATATGATAACAGGCTGTATATAAATCAATTCTATATAGCTGTACCATGGAACAATAAAATATTGAAAGTAAACTATGCCAGCTACCGGAATAAAACCGAACCGGGTAGCAATGAAAAATGGACGGTATCAGTTCAAAGCGATAAGAATGAGAAAATGGCGGCAGAATTATTAACGGGCATGTACGATGCATCCCTGGACCAATTCAGGCAACAGAACTGGTACGCCCCCAATATTTGGGAAACAAATTATCCCCGAAATGATTTTAGTGGCACATCAAATTTTGGTGGTCAGGGCTCAAGGGAAAATTATATTCCCCAACCCAATTTCCAGCAGTTATATATTGTACATGATCATTTGGCCATCGTTGGTTCAGAATTGTGGGACCAGGATCTGACGAGATGGTATAATAATTCTACCATCTATGTTTCAGTCGCCTTAAAACAATCATTAGACGCGTTAGAAGAAGTAGTAACAGGTTACGGTGCATCTAATAAAAAAGACCTGGCAGGCGCCGCAATCAATTTTAGAGGAAACGCGTCAATAAATCAAACTATGCTGAAAAGTGAGACAACTGAATTAACTACCCCAGCGCTGTTGGGCAACACAGAACTCAGTCCGTCTGCCAGTAAAAATGAGAATAGAACTGATAATATAAATACCAGCATCCGAAAAAATTTCAACGAAACTGCTTTCTTCTTCCCGCAACTCTATGCCGATTCATTGGGAAAATACAGCTTCAGTTTTACAATGCCCGAAGCACTTACCCAATGGAAATGGATGAGTTTGGCACATACGAAAGACCTTGCTTTTGGCAACTACAGCACTAATATCATTACCCAAAAAACACTGATGCTTCAACCCAATGCCCCGAGGTTTGTGCGGGAAGGTGATAACATGGAATTCAGCGGAAAAATTGTGAACTTGGGGAATACAGAACTTTCCGGCCAGGTAACACTAGAACTAATAGATGCCACTACCAACACTTCTGTTGACGGATGGTTTCAAAATGTGTTTCCTTTACAATACTTCACAGTGGAAGCAGGTAAAAGTTCTTCGATCAAATTCCCCATACAGATTCCATTCAGTTTTAACCGCCCACTTACCTGGCGCATTGTTGCAAAAGCCGGCGATTTCAGCGATGGGGAACAAAATACCTTGCCCGTTCTCACCAACAGGGCACTCGTTACAGAAAGCCTGCCATTATTTTTAAAGAGTGATACAACACAAACATTCAAATTTGATAAACTACTAAACAATAGCAGCGAAACACTTACCCATGAGGGCTTAACGGTAGAATACACGTCTAACCCGGTATGGTATGCAGTTCAGGCTATCCCCTATCTGATGGAATATCCGTATGAATGTGCCGAACAAACTTTCAACCGTTTTTATGCCAATGCACTGGCTTCTTTCATTGTAAACAAACAACCCAGGATTAAACAGTTATTAAATCAATGGAAAGCCGATACTTCTTCATTAAAAAGTAACCTGCAAAAAAATGAAGAACTTAAACAGTTACTATTACAGGAAACCCCATGGGTATTACAAGCAGAAAGCGAGGAACAACAAAAGAAAAATATCGCTTTATTATTCGATCTCGTAAAACTAAGCAGCCAGACAGATGCGCTGATAGAAAAAATAAGGCAACTACAATTACCTGATGGCAGTTTTAGTTGGTTCAAAGGAGGGTATGCAGACAGGTATATGACCAATTATATCCTTACCGGTATCGGTAAACTCAAACGCCTGGGGGCATTAACACCTGATGTGGCTTTACGTATTCGGACTATTCTTGTTGGCGCATTAAAATATGCTGATAGTAAAATCGCAGAAGATTATTACTGGCTGATTAAAAACAAAGCCGACTTAACAAAGCAACAGTTATCTGCTTCCCATATTGATTACCTGTATATGCGAAGTTTTTTTGGTGATGTGGCTCAACAATCGCCCGATGCATACGCTTATTTTTACAAACAAGGCAAAGAGTTCTGGGTAAAACAGAACAGTTTTTATAAAGCTGAATTAGGATTGATTTATTATCGTAACAAAGAAGAGAAATTTGCCACTGGCACCATCCTTCCTGCTTTATTGGAAAACACAATGACCGATTCGAAACAGGGAATGTACTGGAAATCATCTTACACAGGTTTTTGGTATCAATCACCCATTGAACACCAGAGCATGATGATCGCCTTTATGAGTGAGCTAAACCTTGGTGAACCGAATACTTTCATGACAAAAAATATCAATGCTATGAAAACATGGTTGCTGCTTAATAAACAAACGAATAACTGGAGAACAACCATGGCAACCGCTGACGCCTGTTATGCCTTATTGTTAAACGGAACAGATTGGTTAGATTCAGATAAAAAAGTTACCATCCGGTTAGGTAATTACGCCATCAAAAGCGGTAACGAAAAAACAGAAGCGGGTACCGGTTATTTCAAAAAAAGAATTGACGGAAAACAAGTTAGTCCCGAAATGGGCAACATTACAGTAACAACCCAATCAGCGATATCACAAATACCCGATTCAAAAATGCTTCAGTCACCATCATGGGGAAGTGTTTACTGGCAATACTTTGAAGACCTTGATAAGATAACCATTGCGGCGTCTCCTTTATCGCTCACTAAAAAATTATTTATTGAACGCAATACTGATAAAGGAAAAGTATTAGAACTGATCAAAGAAGGGGATGAATTAAAAACAGGTAATAAAGTCGTTATTCGTATGGAGCTCAGTACCGACCGGGATATGGACTACCTGCACCTGAAAGATATGCGTGCCGCCTCTATGGAGCCGGTGAATGTATTGAGCAGTTATAAATGGCAGGATGGATTTGGCTATTACGAAAGTACCAAGGATGCCAGTAGCAACTTCTTCATTAGCCATTTACAAAAAGGCACCTACGTTTTCGAATATCCTGTATTCATTACACATACCGGTGTTTTTTCTGTGGGCATTGCGACTATCCAATGTATGTATGCACCGGAATTTACCAGTCATTCAGAAGGAATAAAAATCAGAGTGGCTAATTAATTCCAATAAGAGAAGAACAGGGAGTATATAAAAATGGATGCGTTTATTTATTTTGAATGTTGAATGAAAATCACTTAACATTTAAAATTCAACATAATCTACTGTTAATCATGGAGGTTGATTATATTATTATCGGACAAGGCATTAGTGGCAGTTTTCTTAGTCATGACCTGGTAAAATCGGGCATGACCGTTATGGTGATTGATGAAAGCCATCCTTTCACCGCCTCAAAAGTAGCCAGCGGCGTAATCAACCCAATTACCGGCAGGCGCATGGTGCGGACATGGGAAATAGAAAAACTAATGCCATTCGCCGTAAGTGCTTACACAGAATGGGGTAAAGAACTAAATGTACCCTTGGTTCAGCAATGCAATATCCTCGACTTTCACTCCAGCCCACAAATGGTATTGGCATTTGCAGAAAGGCAGCCGGTAGAGAAAGATTATTTACGCATCCCCGAAAATACAGATCAGTGGACAAAATATTTCAATTACGATTTCAGTATTGGCGAAATTGATCCTTGCTGGTTAATTGATATCAATACCTTACTTACCAAATGGCGGTTGCAATTAATACATAAAGAAATGCTGCTCGAAGAAACTTTTCATTGGAAAGATTGCATCGTATCAGAAGCGCTGATCACTTATAAAAACATCAAAGCCCAAAAAATTATTTTTTGTGAAGGGGTTGCGGGCTTTGATAATCCTTATTTTACCCTACTACCCTATGCCCGAAATAAGGGTCAGGCAATCATTATAAAAATTCACGGTTTACCCTGGACAAATATTTTTAAACAGGGTATCAATATCGTTCCTTGGAAAGAAGATCTTTTCTGGATCGGCTCTACTTATGAATGGGATTTTACCGATACAAACCCATCCCCCGACTTTCGTGAAAAAGTTGAAAGTCAGCTCAGGCACTGGCTAAAACTGCCATTTGAAATCGTTGATCATATTGCTTCCGAAAGGCCCGCCAATATGGAACGGAGGCCATTTGTGGGTTTACATCCTGTAAGTGACACGGTGGGTGTGTTTAACGGAATGGGCACCAAAGGTTGTTCCCTGGCCCCCTATTTCTCACAGGAATTTGCCAGCCACCTTGTAAAAAATACACCGATTAACCCACAGGTGGATGTAAGGAGGTTCTCGAAAATTTTAAGTCGCTGATTGGTTACAAAAAATTAATATTGTATTTATCATGTAACCATTAACGCAAAATGAATGGCTAAACCCACACCTGTCTCAATTACCGAACAATCTATAGCCGATAAGTATGCTATCCCCGTTCATTACCGAAAAATGGAAAATTTTCACATCGTTTTTTGGTTATTTAAAGATGTGGCCTGGTGCATGGTCTGGCGGCCTTTAGGTATCGCTATGATCTTTCCAACTCTCATCATTTCCATTATTATTGCCTGGAGAACAAGGCAGTATATGTCCGAACTCTGCCATAACCTCGCCATCACTATCTGGATCACCGCCAACTCCTATTGGATGATCAGCGAATTTGCAGGTTTTGATACAAAACCTTTATTCAACCATTATACGTTTAAACACCTGGCTCTTATTCCGTTCAGCATAGGTTTACTGATTTTATCCTTCTATTATGGATATTGGAAGCCCCGGCACAAGAACGAACTTGAAACATTGTAGCAAAAAACCCGAAAAAAAAGTCATTTTACCGCTCATCAAACATGCTTTACCACTTGTGAAAGCGCGTGACCCGCTGGACCTGGTTCCCCTTTATTATCTGCTCTCCTTAGATATATCTTTACTTTATCAAAGTAAATGGAGCCTCGCTCCCATGAAATATGAACCACTTGCTCGAATTCCTGCTTTTTAGATTTCGTCAGCACATTAAACCACCAGGAATTTAATTCCGTCCGTTCCTCAACCATTTCCGGCCAAAGACATTACGTTAATGATCGCTTGTTTAGGTCATGTGACTTACACGTCATTTGTAATAAAGCTATATTTACATATTATCTTTCCAATGGCAGTCGCCATGCGGCCCAGGAACCGTATTAACCAAATTTTAAACTGAGTACTTATGAATACTAACATGAAACCTATCGTATTTGCGATATTGGGCGGCGCAGCCTTATTACTGCTTTTCTCCTGTGATGATAAAAAACAGAATGATGATATTACCCAATCAGTAAACAAATCCGGCTCTGTTGAAACAGCCGTTCAGGTGGAGCATTTAGACAGCACACACGATATACTGATTACCACCCACCGGGTGTGGGCCCAAAACCAGGAAGTAAAAACCATTACTTACAGGGATACATTGCCCGCACTGGGTATAGAACATACCTCTGCAGAAAATGCAGAAGGCGAAACAAAAAATGTACAGGTGAAAAAAGATTACGAAATCTTTATCACCGTTAAATAAATAATGGGTATGAAAAAATCAAAATACGTTGAATTGGTATTGATCACAGCGGCATTGGCCAGTTGTAACCAACCCAAACCAAAAGCTGAATGGGACGATAATAACAAAGTGCACCTGCGCAGCGATACCACGGCACCTTATACCCGGGTGCATCATAATGGAGGCATGGGAATAGGAACTGCCTTGTTATGGTATTATGCTTTTAGGCCTTATGGTAATTACCGCAACGACAATTATCAAAGAGCGGGATATTATTCAGGCGGTATCAATCCGATGTCTAATATAGGGAGTAATGGTTTTAAAGGCTCGCTAACCCGGGGTGGATTTGGAAGGGGCGGGTATAGTGTGAGCAGTTAAAGAATATTGAAAGAAAATTAGGAAGGAAGAAGCAAATAGCAATATCTGATATTCCAAAAAGAATAGTAATTATCACTAAATAAAGCCCCGGTTGGGGTTAGGCTATATGAAAAGATTGACAACTGCACTACGAAATAATTGGCAGACGGCCGTAGAAGATTTGGGGTTTGGCTTCCATACTACAAACGTTCCTTATTGGGATGAAAGTGTGTATTATGAAATGGAGATGAGCGAAGTATTGCTTATTGAGAAAGCAACTGCTACACTGTGGGACCTTTCTTTAGGTGCAGTTCAGCATGTAATAGACAATAATTTATATCAAAAATTTGGCATACCAGATTGGTTTGTTCCGCAAATTGAAAAAAGCTGGACAGAAGACCATCCCGCTATTTACGGCCGCTTTGATCTGTGTTATAAGAATGGTGAAATAAAAATGCTGGAGTTTAATGCCGATACACCAACCAGTTTATACGAAGCCGGTATTGTACAATGGTTCTGGCTTCAGGATTTTGATAAAAGTAAGGACCAGTTCAACAGTGTGCATGAAAAGCTGATTGCCTATTGGAAATACTTAAAGACTTATCTAAATCCGGGCATACTGCATTTTACCTGTTTGAAAGAAACACTGGAGGACCTTACCAATGTGGAATATATGCGAGACTGTGCCATACAGGCCGGCTTAGAAACCAAATTGATTTTTATAGATGACCTGGGTTGGGATAGTGATACAAAACAGTTTCTTGACCTGGAAGGAGAGGCTATAAAAAATATTTTTAAATTATATCCCTGGGAGTGGTTATTGACTGAGGAATTTGGTAAAAATATTATAGAAGATAGTAACCGTGCATTCTGGATCGAGCCAGCTTGGAAAATGATTTTATCCAATAAAGCCATCTTACCCATACTTTGGGAATTGTATCCTGATTGCCCGTATTTATTAGCTGCGTATTTTGAAGAAGGTAAGCTGAACAACTATGTAAAGAAACCGCTGCTATCAAGAGAGGGCGCCAATATTGATCTGGTGATGAAAGATATTTCCTTGCAGAAAACCGAAGGTATATATGGTGCTGAAGGATTTATTTACCAGGATATGTTTACTCTTCCCAATTATTCTGATCATTACCCCGTAATAGGCAGTTGGATAATTGGGCAGGAGCCCGCCGGTATGGGCATCCGCGAAGCGGATACATTCGTTACCGATAACCAGAGCAGGTTTGTACCACACCTGATTAGTTGATAGGGCTGTTGTATTTAACTACATTGCATCTGCAAAAAATATTTCAAAATTCAGACACTCAATATCTCCTGAATATATATTTCGAAATCGTGTTCCCATTATAACTGGTAGCGATAATGCTGTTTCCCGTAACAAGAATATCATCAAAATACAGATCAATTGAATTATGGGTATATCCGTCGTTTAAATGCATCTCGAACATTTCATGTAGGTCGCTGTAATAAGTTCCATATTGGTCGTAATATCCGGTTGATACAGTCCGTATATCCCAACTGCCATTCATCTGGTTATATCCATCATCATATTTGGCAGCGCCATTATTATAGAAGCTAAACACACCACTTTCCAAACCTGTGTTGAAGTAATGCCATCCATTCCCATTGTTTTGAGAAGATTCATTCAACATCCATGAACCGCTAATGTTTGTGCTGTTCGGTACAATTACTCCCTTGGAACAGCTTTGTGCAAAAACGATAATAAAAATTCCAATCAGATAGGGTAGCCATTTTTTCATACAATCATTTTTAGTGAGGAATGAATTACTATAACTACTTCTTCAATTCTACTACCAGATTCGTTGTTTGAAAAAATTCAGGCTTGTTTTTAGAAAAGTTTAACGTTAGAAGGATCAGGAAGCGTGAATCGTCAATGGTGAATGGTGAATAATTATCTTTACAATCCCTACTCACTATTGACCATTGACCTTTCACCATTCACCATCTCCTCATCCCTCCCACTTCATCAGCGAAGCCAATACTGCAGTACCAAAGCCTAAACAGGCGATTAAGGTAAATGACCAGCGAAGGCTGAATGCCTGAGCAATAAAACCAATCATGGGAGGGCCAAGTAAAAATCCGAGGAAGCCAATAGTCGAAACAGCCGCCAATGCTACACCAGGCGATAGGGTCTTTGATCTTCCTGCCTCACTATACACAAGCGGTACAACAGATGATACACCAAAGCCAACCAATAAGAAACCAATAGTAGCAGGAACGATAAAAGGGAACAGAACCGCTATTAATAAACCTGTAGTAATTACGATGCCGCTTCCCTGTAAAACCCGCTGTTGACCAAAACGCATCACGATCCGGTCGCCCAGAAATCTTCCGCCTGCCATAGTGCCCATAAAAGCGGCATATCCCAGCGTTGTTAATTCTTTGGGTGCAGCAACTACTTTTTGAAAATAGACACCGCTCCAGTCGAACATAGTTCCTTCGCACACCATGCAGCTGAAGGCGATTAATCCCAGTTTTAATAAAGCACTATCCGGGCGGGCAAAAATGGGTTGGTCGGGATGTACCGCATCTTTTGGCAAAGCAAACCGCTGCACAGAAATTATCAGTAACAAACATCCCCCGCTAATCAAACTGAAATGTAAAAAAGGAGAAATATTTTTTGAGACGAATAATGTACCGATAGCCGCACCTGTAAAACCTGCCAGGCTCCAGATACCATGAAAAGAAGCCATAATAGAACGGCCATATAACGACTCAACGCCAACGGCCTGTGTATTAATGGAGATATTACAGAGGTTACCAAATAATCCGAATACAAACAAAACAGAAATTAATTGGCTAACAGAACCTGCCGTTCCAATAACGATAAGGATAAGGGGATAACAGGTGGCAGCAATAGTTACTATTTTTTTGCTTCCATATTTTGCTACCAGCCAGCCGGCTAAGGGCAAACTAAGCATAGACCCTAACGGCAATGCTAATAGCACGCCACCCAGTGCAGCATCGTTTAGGTGCAACAGGTTTTTGATATCCGGAATACGGCTTGCCCAACTGGCAAAACTCAATCCGGCAATAAAAAAGAAAGCTGCCACAGCCAGTCTGTTGGATTTGGGCGAAACTTGAGCTGTTGTCATGACTGCAAAGATGCTATCAAAATCAGCATTATCCCAGCTTTTCAGGTTGAAATAGCGCAAATCAATCAGCTTGGCGCATTTCGTTTATATTTGCGGGCCGTGAGACGTAAATCGTTAGACGTGAATTGTGATTTTTTTCTCACGCTTTACGTCACAAGAATGACCGCTCGCCTTCACGGTAACAAGCAATCAAAAAAGAAATCAAAAATCCTATGTACCGTTCACACACCTGTGGAGAATTAACTATTAGTGCCGTAAACAAAGAAGTAATCCTTGCCGGTTGGGTTCAGACCGTTAGGAAATTCGGGGCCATCACTTTTGTGGACCTCCGTGACAGGTATGGTATTACTCAATTACTATTTGGTGAAGAATTAAATGGTTTACTGGATGCCAATCCATTGGGCAGGGAGTTTGTTTTGCAGGCGACAGGAAAAGTATCTGAACGCAGCAGTAAGAATGCTAATATAGCTACGGGGGATATTGAAATAGCTGTGAAGTCATTCAAAATTTTAAATAAATCCGCGATACCCCCATTCACAATACAGGATGATACAGATGGAGGGGATGATATCAGGATGAAATACCGTTTTCTTGATCTTCGTAGAAATGCAGTAAAGAAGAATTTAGAATTACGTTATGCTGTGAACAGGTCGGCAAGGAATTACCTGCATGAGAATCATTTCATGGACATAGAAACACCGTTCCTGATCAAATCAACACCCGAAGGGGCAAGGGATTTTGTAGTTCCATCGAGGATGAACCCGGGACAGTTTTATGCACTTCCGCAATCGCCACAAACTTTTAAGCAATTATTGATGGTAAGCGGCTATGACCGGTATTACCAGATTGTAAAATGTTTCAGGGATGAGGACCTGCGTGCCGACAGGCAGCCGGAATTTACCCAGATAGATTGTGAGATGGCTTTTGTAGAACAGGAAGATATCCTGAATATGTTTGAAAGCCTGATCAAACGTATATTCAAGGATGTAAAGGATATTGACTATACCGAACAGGTAGAACGCATTAGTTGGGAAGAAGCGATGTGGAAGTATGGTAACGATAAACCGGATATTCGTTTTGGCATGAAACTGGGCAATCTGAAATTTCCATTACATACTTTCCCCGACAAGATCGCCCACCTGCAAAGTACTTTAATTGGTGCAGGCAGTAGTGGTTTTAGTGTATTTGATAATGGAGAAACAGTTGTAGCGATTGCCGTACCGGGATGCAGCGAATACACCCGTAAACAAATTGATGAATTAACCGATTGGGTGAAACGCCCGCAGATTGGTATGCAGGGAATGATTTACATTAAATGCAATACTGATGGCACTTACAAAAGCAGTGTAGATAAATTTTTTTCGGAAGACAAATTAAAATCCATTGCCGATGCGGCTGATGCGCAAGCCGGCGATTTAGTATTGGTATTGGCCGGACGCGAAGAAAGAACCCGCAAAGCGGCAAGCGAACTACGCTTGGAAATGGGTAAGCGATTGGGTTACCGGAGAGAAAATGAATTTAAATTATTATGGGTATTGGATTTCCCGCTGTTTGAATATGCAGAAGATGACAACCGTTGGGTAGCCCGTCACCACCCTTTCACTTCGCCCAAGCCAGATCATATTGAAGTGATGATCAACAACAATCCTTTGATTGACAATGCAGATAAATACCTGGAACATCCCTATTCCAATATCAAGGCTAATGCGTATGATATGGTGTTAAATGGAAATGAGATTGGTGGTGGTTCTATCCGCATTTATCAAAGAGAATTACAGGAAAAAATGTTTGCCGCGCTGGGAATGAGTGATGAAGAAGCTTTGCATAAATTCGGTTTCTTACTCGGTGCATTCGAATACGGTGCCCCACCGCATGGTGGTATTGCTTTTGGGTTTGACCGTTTGTGTTCTATCCTCGGCGGCAGTGAAAGTATCCGCGATTTTATTGCGTTCCCTAAAAACAACAGTGGACGGGATGTGATGCTGGATGCACCAAGCACAATTGATAATAAGCAGTTTGAGGAGTTGCAGATTAAGCTGAATTTAAAGGCATAATGATTGATATGTAAAGCCGCATATTTTCAAACTAATTTGACTTAAATCTGTAGATATGCGGTTTTTCAACTTTTTATAATAAAAACCGCTATAAACTTCATACAAGTTATTTGAAAGTATTATTCGCATTATATTTTATCGCAGCCTGAATGCAGCAGGATAATCATTCCTTATTTTCTCATTAGCGGAAATACTCGCCGAACGCCAGGCCCTTGTAAGTAAAATGAAAAGCGGGAATGCAAATAGTGCCACTCTATATATTTCGAGAGGGAGGATTATATCTTGCAGCAAAAGAAGTGAGAAAATCAGATAGATTAAGCTGGGTAAAAGAAAAAGAATCTGCATACGCTTTACCTGTCGAATACTTATCAATTCCAGTACTTTATCAAATCTATTATGATAAATATTGTTCCCTATACCAAACGAGTTTAATATAAATACAATATTAAAAAGATTTATTCCGACTGAGGGAAATTTGCGTATATCGACATACCTGTCAACCAATATTGTTATCAAAAGCAATAAGGCTGTGATCAAAATTTTAGGCCAGCTAAAAAAAGAAAGGAACTCTCTTTTACATTTGTGTGCAACCATTCTGGACACTGATCTCGATTTAGACCGTACCATGTCACGAAAATCCTCATCTGAAAAAGTAGACTGCATCTTTTCAAAAGCTACTTCAAAAGTATCATCATTGGCACCCTGTTCATGTTCAATCCATTCCAACATGTGATCCACCAGTTCCTGTTGCACATCGAAATATTTTATCCCTTTGCTTTCGCAATAATTTTCAATATTCTCAATCTGATATACAGAAAACATATTAGATAGTTTTAGGATTAACAATTAATTGCAGGCTTTGCATAAAGGTTCTTAATTCTTCCATGGCGAGCACTGTCTGTTTTTTCCCAATCTTAGTTAAGGTATAATATTTACGCACCCTGTTACCTATGTTTTCCATTTCCGTTTCAACCACACCCTGCTCTTCGAGCCTGTGAAGCAATGGGTATAAGGCTCCTTCTGTTATACTCAATTCCCCTTTTGTTTTCTCTTTTACCATCCGGGTAATCTGGTAGCCATACATTCTACCGTTGTCTTTTAACAAGCGCATAATAATGGGTTCAAGACAGCCTTTATATAAAGTGGACTTCTTCATTTTTCGAAAATACATAATATTTAGATACATAATCAAATTATGTATATTTACTATGAAAATCAAGGCCTTCCTTTCACAATGCGACCTGTTTTTTCACACCATGACATTATTAAAAAACTACTTATCTATTGAAATTTTTAGTGATACATTTGCCGGGCAGCAACAACAATAATCCCGCTGAAGCCCGATGAATCAACTAACCCTCTTCCGTATACTTACCTTTATTTTATTACCCCTTGCTTCTATTTTCGGAGTAATAGACTTTCTGATGTTAGCCACGGCATTGGCAAATCCGGCCATGCTATTACCTGTCTTTATTCTGGCGGCTTTTGTCATTTATACTTTTGCAAGCTTGCGTTTCCTCACAAAAAGTATTGATATCAACAAACCCTGCAAACCTTCTTTACGTGACTGGATTAGGGTAAACGCTTTTGTATCTGCTTTTATGGGCATTATGCTTTTGCTGAATACCCTGACCATATTTTTTATGAGCGATATCATGTTGCGCCAGGCCCTAACCGAAATACTTGAGAAACAAGTGAACGTACCCCCCATGCTCAATATCGAACTCTTTATAAAGATAATGAAGCTGGCAGCCTGGTTTATGCTTTTTGTAAGTGTTATCCTATTAACACATATCATTCTTAATTTCAGATTAATGAAACTGTACAAGCATTTGTTTCAGGAGCCGATAGTGTGATGTACTTTTGAATCTGTAATATTCCTAATTACTCTCCATTATACCCGACCTAACGGCATTTTTTCTCCCTTTAGTTTTTGTTATCTCCCTTCCAAATTTTCTGTAATTTTCAGGTGTGAACAGCAGTATCCCATTAGCAGAAAGAATACGTCCGGAAACGCTGGACGACCTGGTAGGTCAGGAACACCTTACCGGCAAAGGAAGTATTTTAAGAACCTCTATTGAGCAGGGCAGGATACCATCAATAATCCTATGGGGGCCGCCCGGAGTTGGGAAAACCACCATCGCCAATATTATTGCCCATGCTTTACAGGTACCTTATTTTCAGCTCAGTGCCATCAGCAGCGGGGTAAAAGAAGTACGCGAAGTAATAGAAGAAGCCAAACAGCATACCGGTACTATTTTATTTATTGATGAGATCCACCGTTTCAACAAAGGCCAGCAGGATGCATTATTGGGAGCCGTAGAAAAAGGTATTATCACACTTATCGGTGCCACCACCGAAAACCCTTCCTTCGAAGTAAACAGCGCCTTGCTCAGCCGTTGCCAGGTTTATGTACTAAAAGCCTTACAGGAAAAAGGTCTCATCAAATTACTTGTACAGGCCATTGAGAAAGACGAAACATTCAAGGGGCTGGATATTGAGTTGAAAGAAACAGAAGCATTGATTAATATCAGTGGGGGTGATGGCAGGAAACTGCTTAACCTGTTTGACCTTTTTGTACAAACGCAGCTTTCGGGAAATTCTAAGCTTTCCAAAACTGTAATTATTACCAATGAAATGGTGATGCAGGTGGCCCAGAAAAAAATAGCCCTTTACGACAAACAAGGCGAACAACATTATGATATCATTTCTGCTTTTATAAAAAGTATGCGTGGCAGTGACCCTAATGCTGCGGTTTATTGGTTGGCTAGGATGATAGAAGGCGGGGAAGATGTAAAATTTATTGCGCGACGGATGCTGATCTTTGCCAGCGAAGATGTTGGCAATGCTAACCCCAATGCATTGTTATTAGCCAATGCCACGTTTGATGCAGTTTCTAAAATCGGGTATCCCGAAAGTCAGATTATTTTATCACAATGTGCCACTTATTTGGCTTCATCTGCCAAAAGCAATGCAGCGGTTGTGGCTATTGGTGCGGCACTCAGTGCTGTTCAACAACAAAGTGATTTACCCGTACCCTTGCATATACGCAATGCCCCTACCAAACTTATGAAAGATATGAATTATGGTAAAGGTTATCAATACTCACACCTGGGAGAAGGTAATTTTATTGAACAGGAATATTTACCCGATAAATTAGCCGGCACTAAATTTTACGATCCGGGAAATAATGCAAGGGAAAATGAATTACGAAAATTTTTAAAGGAAAGATGGAAGGGGAAATATGGATATTAAGATTCACGTCTCGCCGCTCACCAAAAGTTTTTTATCCCGTTATCAAAATCTCCTGCTTCAATCCCTTCTTTCAGTAACTTTATCGTTCAACTATACTACATGAGAAAACACATACTTTCCGCCTTTGTCCTGGTTTTGTTATGCCAGTGGGCTTTTGCACAAACCACCATTAACCGCGACCCGGAAATAGAACAGATGGTAAAAGAGGTTTCTGCCGATTCGCTGAAAGCTTATATATACAAAATGGTAAGTTTCGGAACACGCAACACATTAAGCACACAAACCGATCCGAAACGTGGCATTGGTGCCGCGAGAAATTGGGTATTGAGTAAGTTCAACGAGTTCGCCAAACAATCTAACGGGCGCCTAACTGCCTTTATTGATACCACTACCTTACAACCTGATAAGAGAAGGATTGATACATTATTGGTACTGGGAAACGTTGTTGCTACATTAAAAGGTACCGACCCTAATGATAACCGTATTTTCCTTATCAGCGGCCACTTGGATAATATGCGCAGTAATGTAATGGACCGTACAGGCGATGCCCCCGGTGCCAACGATGATGCCAGCGGAAGTGCCGCTGTTATTGAATGTGCAAGGATTATGAGCAAACATAATTTTCCCGCTACGATCATTTTTATTACTGTAAGTGGAGAAGAACAGGGTTTGTTGGGTGCTAATTTTATGGCATCCAAAGCAAAAAAAGAAGGCTTGAATATTGAAGCTGTTTTGAACAATGATATTATGGGCAGTAATAACAGTAATGAAACAAATATTATCGACAATACGCGTATCCGTGTTTTCAGTGAAGGGTTGCCGGCTTATGAAACAGAAAAAAATGCCAAGACCATTCGCCAGTTAGGTTTGGAAAATGATGGCAAGGCACGTCAACTGGCCCGCTATGTTAAAGAAACCGGGGAACGGTATGTTGAGAATTTAGAAGTAGTCATGATTTACCGCAACGACCGATTTTTACGAGGTGGCGATCATACCCCTTACGTTGAAAATGGTTTTGCCGCTGTTCGTTTTACAGAGATGAATGAAAATTATACCCGTCAACACCAGAATGTACGTACAGAAAATGGTATTAGTTATGGCGATCTTCCCGAGCATGTTGACTTTGAATACTTAAGAAAGAATTCAGCGATGAATTTGTCTAACCTGGCCAATTTATCCAAAGCTCCCGCTATGCCGGAAGAAGTGAAATTTGTTGAAACAAGAAAATTGACTAACACATCATCTATTAACTGGAAAGCACCTAAGAGCGGAAAAGTTAAAGGTTATTATATTTTACTGCGTGAGACTACCAGTGCTTTCTGGCAGAAGAAAATATTCACCACGCAAACTGAATACACTTTGCCTTATTCAAAAGATAATTATTTCTTCGCAGTGCAGTCTGTTAGCGAAACAGGAAATGAGAGTTTAGCAGTAGTACCAGGCATCGCCGGCAGATAATTATTGTTGTATTAATAAAAAAAATAAGTCGCAGGTCTACAGATTAATGAACAATCCTTGGACCTGCGGCTTTAATTTTATACACTCCGCTGCCCAAAATTATTTAGAAAGCGACTGGGGCACCAACCTCTCCGAAATCTTTTTAGTTTCTTCTGCCCCCCTCTCCCCCCCTTCATGGTATTCGGCGTCTTCATTTACATCCCAAAGATCATACAACTCTTTACCTGCCACAATATTCTTAACCGCCAACATAGCCGTCATCATACTGTGGTCCTGGTTATTGTATTTGTGCATGCCGTTTCTTCCAATAAGGTATAGGCCGGGATAAGCTTTTAATGCTTCACGAACAGCTTCTACGTTTTCTTTATAAGTATGATCATACACAGGATAGGCTTTGGGTTGACGGACAACATATCCATCCACCACATTATTATCTTTTGTTAACCCAATCTGTTCAATTTCTTCTTTGGCCAGATTGATTAGTGTTTCATCGCTGCTTGTCCATAATCCATCTCCTTCAAAACAAAAATATTCCAGTCCGTAACAAGCCATATTTGGATCAGGTACCATGAAAGGGCTCCATGATTTAAAGTTTTGAATACGGCCCACTTTTACACTCGGGTCATGGATATAAATCCAGTTATCGGTAAATGCGTCTTCATCCTTACAGATAAGTACCACAGTTAAAAAATCACGGTAATCCAAATGCGCAGCAGAGTTGAATGCTTTTTCAGGAAAACGAGGTATTACCGAAGCGATCAGCTCACGCATGGGGGCGGTGGACAATACATAATCAAATCCACTAACCGTTCTGCCATCCGTTGTGTGAACCGTCCATTTATTATCTGAAGTGGTAATCTGTTTTACGCCGCAATCCATTTCGATCTGCACACCCATCAATTTACTTTTCGTAGCACAGGTTTCCCACATCATACCGGGGCCATATTTTGGATAACGGAAAGAATCAATCAGGGTTTTGATCACTTTATCCTTACCTCCCCCCGGTTTTGCTTTAAACATTGCATTCCAGATAGCACTGCTGAGTGACAATCCTTTGATACGTTGTGCTGCCCAATCTGCAGATATTTCATTACAAGGTATACCCCAGACTTTCTCTGTATAGGTTTTAAAAAAAATATTAAAAAGCCGCTGACCAAATTGGTTAACCACCCAATCTTCAAAATTCGTCGGGTTTTTAACAGGGAAAGCTTTCGCTTTCAGGTAACTCAACACGCATAAGCCACTTTCTATAATACCCAATTTATTCAAAGCTTCGAAAGCCACTAACGGGTAAGAGAAGAATTTTTTATTATAATAAATACGTGAACTTCTCGGGCGTTCCAGCATTTCATCGCCCAGTATTTCTGTCCAGAAATCTTCTACCTCTTTTGATTTGGAAAAGAATCGATGCCCTCCAATATCAAAGTGATACCCCTTGTAGGTTTCGGTACGTGAGATGCCACCTACATATTTCGGGTCCTTTTCAAATACCATTACCTGCTGGTTTTCCTTACCCAATAAATAGGCTGCGGTTAACCCCGCGGGGCCTGCCCCGATGATGGCTATTTTTTTTGACATATTGTTCAATCGTAAATAAATAATAAGTTATTGCAATAAAGTGCCAAAGGTGTGAAATAATTGTGGTAGTACCACTATTTTTGCCTGATTAGATAGTCCTCCTGCAATAGCAGATTACATTCAAATACCAGATACAATGTCGCAACACAATTTCATCATCATTTATAAAGCTTTTGCTGACCTTACGCCACAGGAATTATATACCCTGATCCGTTTACGTAATGAAGTATTTGTTGTAGAACAGAATTGTGTTTACCAGGATGCTGATAATAAGGATCCATCCTGCCACCATTTACTGGTATGGGATAGTGAAAAACTGGTAGCGTATGCCCGTTTAATACCCCCCGGATTGGCATACCCGCAAATGTCTATAGGCAGGGTCATCAGCTCACCTGCGTATCGCAGAACAGGTGCGGGTAAAATTTTATTGGCAAATGCGATTGAAGCATGTGAGGAATTATACGGAGATGGCCCCATTAGGATTGGTGCACAACTGTATCTAAAAAATTTCTACAAATCATTTGGCTTTATTCAAACCAGTGATATTTACTTGGAAGATGGAATTGAACATGTAGAAATGATCAGAAAATAGACGGAGGTGCACAGAGGTTATCCTCCTAATTCGATTTTTAAAAATTTTGCGGTATGGCTTTTACGAACGTTGACCATTTTTTCAGGAACACCTTCAAATAAAATTGTCCCTCCTCCATCGCCGCCTTCCGGACCGAGATCAATGATATGGTCTGCGACCTTGATCACATCTAAATTATGTTCAATTACCAGAACGCTGTTGCCGCGATCAACCAGTTTATTCAATACATCAAGCAAGTGTTGTATATCCTGAAAATGCAGACCTGTAGTAGGTTCATCCAGTATGTAAAATGTTTTACCGGTATCTTTCTTACCCAGTTCTGTTGCCAGTTTTACACGCTGTGCTTCGCCACCACTAAGGGTTACCGCAGATTGTCCAAGGGTGATATAGCCAAGTCCCACATCCTGCAATACTTTTATTTTTCTATATAAATAAGCAATGGGCTGAAAAAATTCGCAGGCTTCGTCCACAGTCATATTCAATACATCACTGATAGATTTTCCTTTGTAACGGATCTCTAATGTTTCGCGGTTATACCGTTTGCCATTGCATTTTTCGCAGTGCACATATACATCGGGCAAAAAATTCATTTCAATCACACGCATACCGCCACCTTCACAAACATCGCAGCGGCCCCCTTTTACATTGAAAGAAAAGCGTCCCGCATTATACCCCCGGATTTTTGCTTCGGGTATGGCTGCAAACAATGTCCTTATCTCAGTAAAAAAACCACAGTAAGTAGCCGGGTTACTGCGCGGTGTGCGGCCTATAGGGGATTGGTCTATCTCAATCACTTTATCTATATGCTCCAACCCTTTAATACTTTTAAAAGGCATCGGTGTTACACGGCTGTTATAACAATGTTTGGAAAGAATCGGATACAAGGTTTCATTGATTAGGGTTGATTTACCACTACCACTTACCCCGCTAACCACAATTAATTTTCCCAATGGAAATACGACATCTACATTTTTAAGGTTATTGCCCTGAACCCCTGTCAGTTCCAACTGTTTTCCATTACCGGGCCTTCTTTCTTTTGGAATGGCAATACTTTTTTTACCGCTTAGGTATAAGGCCGTTTCTGATTTACTTTGCAACACTTCTTTAGGTGTACCTGCAGCAACAATATGGCCACCATACACGCCAGCCTTTGGACCGATATCAACTAGGTGGTCGGCCGCCATCATAATATCCTTATCATGTTCAACAACCAATACACTGTTACCTATATTACGCAGGTTTTGAAGGGCCAGTATTAACTGGTGATTATCGCGCTGGTGCAAGCCTATAGAAGGCTCGTCCAGAATATAAGTAATACCCTGTAACTGCGAACCTATCTGCGTTGCCAGGCGTATCCGCTGCGATTCACCACCACTAAGGCTTCTGGAAGGGCGACTGAGCGATAAATAGGTTAATCCCACATCCAATAAAAACTGCACTCGTTCCCGTATCTCTTTCAGAATATCTTTGGCAATCAGGTTTTGTTTGTTACTTAATCTTTTTTCCACGTTCGAAAACCAGTTATACAATTTATCCAGGTTCATATCACTCAACTCAGCAATATTTTTTTCATCGACTTTAAACCAAAGGCTTTCTTTTTTTAAACGTGCGCCTTTGCAGGTTGGACATCTCTTCAGTTCCATAAATTTTTCTACCCATTCGCGCAAAGTCTCACTGGTGTTACTACCCGCAAACCATCTTTTTAACATGGGTATGATCCCTTCAAACTCACCTTCATATGGCTGGCCTGTTGGCATTTCATCCATATCTGCTATTTCCAACGAACTTCCTTCAGGGTTTCCGTACAATAAAATATTTAAGGCAGCTGCTGGCAGTTCTTTGATCGGCTTATCCAGGCTTATCTTGTTTTTCTTAGCCAGCACTTCCACATTTCTAAAAATATAGGCATCCCGCTGTTCGCCCAATGGTACTATACCGCCTTCTTTTACACTGAGGTTTTTATCAGGCAATATCGCTTCCATACTGATGGAATATACGTTACCCAATCCTTTACAATCTGGACAGGCACCATAAGGTGAGTTAAAAGAAAATGCATTGGGTGATGGCTCTTCATAGCTGATACCGGTATCCTCGCACATTAACTGCTTGGAATACTGCACAGTTTTATGGGTATCGTTCACCAATAAAAACATCAGTTCCTTTCCCATTTTCAAAGTCTGTTGCACGCTCTGACTCAAACGTACTTTCATATCATCCGTTACCGGCATCCTGTCTATCACTACTTCTATATCATGTATCTTATAACGGTCTACCTGGAGTTTAGGGTTAAGATCGGTTACCTCGCCGTCAATCCGAACTTTTAAAAATCCCTTTTTTCGGATTTCTTCAAACAGTTCACGGTAATGTCCTTTCCGGCCGCGGATCAATGGTGCCAACAATGTAATTTTTTTATTTTTGAATTTGGTGAAGATATTTTGTACAATTTCCTCCTCACTAAACTTCACCATTTTCTTTCCTGTATTATAACTGTAAGCCTCTCCTATCCTTGCATATAAAAGGCGCAGGAAATCATATACTTCAGTTACGGTACCAACAGTAGAGCGTGGATTTTTATTCGTTGTTTTTTGTTCGATTGAAATAACGGGTGACAGGCCGGTGATCTTATCTACATCGGGCCTTTCCATATCACCCATAAACTGGCGGGCATACGCACTGAAGCTTTCCATATAGCGACGCTGGCCTTCATTGTAAATCGTATCGAAAGCCAACGATGATTTACCACTGCCACTTACCCCTGTAAAAACAACCAATTTATTTTTTGGTATAGAAATATCAATGTTTTTGAGATTGTGTTCCCTCGCACCGAAAACTTCGATAAATTCCTCTGATGAACTTGTTTGTTTTTGTTCATTTTTAATTTTTATACCCACTTGCTTCGCCATGCTAATATTCTTAGGATTTCAAATGTACTAACATTAGAAAAGCTATTAAGTTTTAAAATCAGGATAGGATTAGAAAAAGGGGGGAAATACCATAATCTGGCATCATATTTGATTTTTTATTTATATCGATCCTTTTTATGAAACATATGCTATATGGTCTTTTCATTATTCTTATCTGCAACACAGCCCAGGCACAATTAGAGAAAGGAAAAAAGTTAGTTGGCGGTCAAACAAACCTGGTAGCCGTAGATGTCTACAATACAGGACTTAGCCTGAGTTCTGATCAATATGAAAGTGATTTTGGATTGAACATTTTTCCTACCTATGGCTGGGTATGAGCACATAACTGGATCATTGGCACCCAAACCACGATTGGGTTTGCCAGGGAAAGCCACTAATTGACTGGATATGAAAGCAATTACACCTACAGGGAACCGGGCATTGCACCCTTTACGCGTTTTTACGTTGACATAACAAAAAATAACAAATGGAAGGCTTTTGGTATGGGGGCTATTCAAATAGTTGAAAACTAAGTCCGTTATTCGATCGAAGGGCAGAATTCACCGGTGTCAGCCCCGAGCCACACAAATGTTTTGGGAACGCTTGGAGGAGGGTTCGCCTATTTTGGCCGAACCGTGGTTATTGACCTGAGTATTTGTAATGCCGGCTTACGATTGGAATTATATAAAACAATACCATGAGTAAAAAAATAATTTTATTCCAGGATGCTTGCCCATATTGCATCCGGCACTTATCTTATGGAAACTAAAGGGTATTACATTTGGAAGTTTGATTTTTGTGCACTTATATTTACACCAGTTCTTTAGCATACTTATCAAGAAAGGCATAGGGAATTTGGCCCGTTGAAGCCTTGGCAACCCATACAGTTAACTCAATTGTATGAAGGTGCCAACTCCTTCCATTGTAACAGGTGGAAAGATAAGTCAGAGTAAAAGTTTGTGAATTAAATTACCTTTGGGTGAAATAAAATATTCAAGCTCATCTGACTTACGGATGAGCTTTTTTGTGTCCACCTCTTACCCATTAAAGGAGATTTTAGGTGGAATAGAAAAGTTTATCAGTAAGCCTGCACTCGCTTCTCTTGTTAATTTTTGCAAAAGAATTTTACAATATTCTTACATTCCCCGATTCTCCGTTTAGGTAATCAGGGATCAAACTTTTTAACATGAGCGAAACAACAGAATTAATTCACAGCATCCCGTTTGATACACTTATCAAAGTCATCGCTGTTCCCATTTACCACGCATACACTTTTATGCAGGAATACCCGGCCTAAATAAATGCATTGGCGCAGAAAAAGGTTTTAACAAACCATTAAACTGTAAAAAATATTTGTCCGTCAATCAATAAGTCTATTAATTTTGTAGGAATATTATGGGTAGCTATACAAATACATATTATCCCATGCAGGTTTTAGCCTCAACTTTTATTCGTTGTTGTTGTAATGCATTGTAACCTGTAACTCATACCTACAGGCGGCCCCTCCTTTTCAATAAACAAACCATTAAACTATTCAATGGAAACACATAAACAGTTAACAATCGGCTTATTTGGTTTTGGCACAGTAGGTGAAGGCTTATATAGGGTATTACAGCAAACACCTTCGCTTAAGGCCAGTATTAAAAAGGTATGTATTAAGAATCCCGGCAAGGTTAGAAATGCTCCGGCTTCTTTGTTTACGACAGAAAAAGATGCCCTTTTACTAGATGATACTATTAATGTGATAGTCGAAGTGATTGATGATTCCAATGCGGCTTTTGAGATCGTGTCTATCGCTTTACGAAATGGCAAAGCTGTGGTAAGTGCCAGCAAGAAAATGATTGCGGAGCATCTGCCCGAGATACTGCAACTGCAGCAGGAAACAGGCCTGCCTTTCTTATGCGAAGCTGCTGCCTGCGCATCAATCCCCGTTATACGTAACCTGGAAGAATATTATGATAATGACCTGCTGCATTCCATTAAAGCCATCGTAAATGGTTCTACCAATTTTATTCTTACTAAAATGTTTGAGGATAAATTAGATTTTCAGGCGGCTTTAATACTGGCCCAGCAATTAGGTTTTGCGGAAAGTAATCCCAAATTGGACGTAGAAGGATACGATGCCGTAAATAAATGGACCATTTTACTAAATCACGCGTATGGCATTGTGGAACACCCGGATAATCTTCTATTCACCGGCATTCAAAATATACAGCTAAGCGATGCGGTTGTTGCCAAAGAAAAAAGCCTGGATATAAAATTAATTGCCCAGGCAAAAAAACTGAATAACGGAAAAGTAGCCGCATTTGTATTACCTCAATTTGTGAAACATGATGAGCCTTTATCGTTTGTTAAGAATGAATATAATGGCGTAGTTATAGAAAGCGGATTCGCCGATAAACAGTTTTTTTATGGAAAAGGTGCCGGAAGTTTCCCAACTGCATCCGCTGTATTAAGCGATATAGGTGCCTTACGGTACAACTACCGTTATGAATACAAAAAACTATATCATCATATCCCGCATGAACTCACAACTGACTATTATCTGAAAGTGTATGTAAGTTTTGATGACTGGAAATACATCCCACGTGAAAAATTTGAATGGATAGAAGAATGGCACGCTGAAGCCGAAAGAAAATACTTAATTGGCGTATTGCATGTAAACAAGCTGATAGAGGGCACCTGGTGGAAAGAAAATGGCAGTTCTCTTATTTTAACGCCTGAGTCTATTATCGACAACCTTGACATCATTAACCTTAAAAAGCGAAGCCTTGAACTGGCTGGCGTAACATAACTTTTTTCATACTTGTATTTGGGTATACAAAAGGTCCTGCCGATTTTGGCAGGATCTTTTTTTATGTTTCATTAACCCTCTACAAATCATAGATTTGCTTATCCAAACAATGTCAAATGGATGTAACCTCTCCCTATTCCTATAAAAATTTTATCATCGGAACAATTATTAGTACCGCCGCAGGGTTGTATCTGATCGTTACCTCATTGATTATTGGCAGAATTGACTTCTTTTTGTTACTGAATACCGATTTAGGTACAGATTCAGATTATTTTTTCCGTTTCTTGACATATGTGGGTGATGGGATAATTTTAGTGCCGGTAGCTATACTGTTTCTAAAATATCAAAGAAGTGAGTTGCCGCTTTTATTTTCGGCTGTTTTGTTTTCGACACTTATCACACAGCTTGTCAAAATTTTCGTTTTCCCTGAAATGCTGCGGCCCACTGCTGTTATTACAGATGGCCGGCTCATACATACTGTTCGGGGTGTTGAATTACTGAGTGCCTATAGTTTCCCATCTGGACATACAACTACAGTATTTTGTGCCTTTTTACTTGCCTGCCTGTTCATTAAAAATACCTGGGTTATCCCTATTGGCTTTCTGTTTGCCTTATTGGTAGGTTATTCAAGGATTTATTTAGCGCAACATTTTCCATTGGATGTTGGGGCGGGTATGATAACTGCTGTGATATCAATACTATTATCCTTGCTTGTTCAAAAAAAATGGGAGGACCGGAGAAGGAAATTCTAAATATCGAACAACGAATATTGAATGTAGATCCCGTAATCAATATTTCTTGTTCGATATAATTTAATTGTTTTTTTTAATAGGCTATCCACTTACTCTTTCCAACGCCATTCACCTGCTATCTGCAGAGGTTCTTTTAAGTTATTTTTTAGCAAAAAAATTCGGTTTTCATCATCCGTAAAATGTTTGGCTTTAATCTCTGTTGCATCTGCAATCCCATATAATAACATACTGCTGAAACGAACGGTATTCTTCATTCCTTTCTCATCTACCAGGGTAAACACATCACAATCGGCATGGTAACAGTCTAACACATTCCTGGGTAACCCACCCCCTGTACCTCCACCTGTTGGTACTCCCCGCAACATGAAAGGTTCATGATCACTATGCAAACCGGCGCCACTTCTAAACTGGTTCTTAAAAGCAGTATCTAATGAATGTGCGATACTGCCAATAGCCTGAAACAACTCTTTACTTTCTTCAGCAGTGGTAGCATATCCTTTAGGGTCATTTGTCATGTCGTAGTTCAGCATGTATCGGAGTTGGTCCATGCTTTTATCTTTTGTGGCAGATGCTACATACGCCTTAGAGCCTAATAACCCTTCTTCTTCTCCCATGAACATAACAAATTCTACCGTGCGTTCGGGTTGCAGATTCAGTACTTTAAAAGTTCTTGCCATATCCAGAACAGAGAAAGAACCGATACCGTTATCAATGGCACCTGTTGCAAGGTCCCAGCTATCCAAATGGCCGCCAACCACTATTTTTTCATTAGGAAGCGTTTTACCTTTAATGGTAGCTATCACATTTCTGGCTTTGATAAGGCCTGAAAAGTTAGTCATAGCAATATGGCTGTATAATTTCCCCATTTCCAATTTCTCTTTCAACTGCATACCATCTTCCTTACCCACACAAACAGCTGGAATGGGGATGAGCTTGCCGGTAACCGATGCGGTACCGGTTAATAAGATACCGCCGGGGGCGGTATTGATTACAATAATCCCTTTTGCACCATATTTAGTAGCAATGGCCGTTTTCTCTGAACGGTGCAGGGATTTTGTACCTTCCTTTGACCCAGGCAACACACCTAAATACACCAACGCAATTTTATTTTTTACTTTACCCGGATTCGACAGGTAATCTTCTTCCAGTCCATTGCCCATATCTATTAGTTCTAAATTCACATCTGCTTTTACTGGAGAATGCGCCAGTGAAACAGATTTGATCGGCTGAAGGTTTTTAGCATCCGGCCCGATAGTTACAGCTACCAAACCCCTGCTCCAGCTTTCTACTTCAAATGGCTGGTAGCGAAGGTTTGTGTAGCCATAGGATTTTAGGAGGTTATATGCATATTCCTCCGCCTTTTTCCCATTGGAAGAACCCGTTAAACGGTGACCAATGTTTTCCGTTGCTTGTTTGAGTGTACTGTACGCTTTTGAATTAGATAATACCTCCTGATTAATTTTTGCAAATATGCCGCTCCATTCAGGTTTATCCTGGGAAAAAGAATTGATTACGAATAAAGAAAAAAGGAGCGTAAAGCAGGTTAGTAATTTTTTCATACTGTTCAGTTGGTTTAAAACACTAATTTATCTATAAAAATTGAAACCCAGTTAAGAGCATACAAAAACCTTTGCAGCTGATGTATTAAAGTAGTCTTACCAGTAAAAATCATCTGGCACAGCCAATAGGAAACCGATAAGTGATATGTATTTTAAGTACAGTATAACGGTGTTTAAAAACCAAAATCCCGCTTATTTCATTTTTACACCAGATAAAAAATAAATGCCGGGGTCGACCTCCTTTCAAGATTAATCAATAGAGAAAAATTCTTTCCTGCCTTCAGCAAGAAGTTTAAAAACATCTTCTTCATTACCAATAAAAGGGCCTGAAGATTGAATATTTAAGGTAGCCATAGCTGCTGCAAATTCTCCCGCGATTTGTATATCAGCTCCCTTTCCTCTTTGATAAAGATAGCCGGCCATATAAGTATCACCACATCCGGTTCCATCAATCACTGAGTCTGGGCAATATGCAGGGATATCGAAGAAGTTATTGTCTTTATAAATAACAGAGCCTTTGCTACCAAGTGTAATAACAACTTCCTGCACACCCCATTCATTTAATAATTTAGCGGCATTTCGCACGTTTACTTGTCCGGTTAACACTTCCATTTCATATTCATTGGCTTTCAAAATAGTAATATATTTAAGTGCTTCTCTTTTTTCGGGCCAATCAATTGGGCATACCTGCTCATTGCGCACCTCACGTAAAAAACCCTGTACGTCCAGTGAAAGCATCCCTTTACTTGCCAAATTTTTAATGGTCTCTAACGAGATATCATCTGCCAGCAAAGGACCCAAATGAAATATTCCTGCATCAATATCCATCAATTGTTGTGCAGTGAAAGGATCTGCTTTTTGAAATACACGTTGCGTTCTGTGATCCTGGTTTTCAGCATAATTATTCTCAAAGTAAACCGTATACCTCCCGGGTAACACTTTTACTTCTATTCCATTGTTTCGCAGGTCAAAAACCGTTTGCATTTCCTTTTCAGCCAGCGAGGTAACCAGTAAATAACTTATATCCATATTGGATATGGCATTAGAAAAATAAAAAGAAGTCCCTCCAGCCATATGTACAACCGATTTTGTCGTGATTATTTTGTCTAATGTAATATGACCAACACAACAGATATCGTACATGTATTTAAGGATAAAAACAGTTACAAATTAATGGTTTCCGAAAAATGGCTAATGTAACCAATACAATGCGAATATCCACATGCCCATGATAAAATATTGAATATCCTATCTGCAGAACAGCAAATAAAGGTAAATGCATAAGACTTTTTTATTTAACAACTGGGGAATTAAAGAAAACAGGCTAATCATGAGATCTATCATTATTGCAAGACAGTAACATTCGTAATTTTGAGGAAAGATCAGAGAGTCGTTTTACCGAAATGCACAATTTATTATAAAATGATAACTGAGTTTATAAAACCTTCACTGGCCGCAGGACAATTAACCAAGCCGCAGATAGAAAATATTCTTTTAAGTCAGGTATTGGGCAGACTGGCTTGTACAGATGGCAAACAACCCTATATAGTTCCTGTAACCTATACCTATGATGGAGAATTTATTTATTGCCAAACCAATGAAGGAACAAAACTTACGATGCTCAGAAAAAATCCGGCTATCTGTTTTGAAGTTGATACTATGACTGACATGAGCAATTGGCAATCTGTGGTTGTATTCGGAAAATTTGAAGAATTGAAAGATGTGGAAGAAAAAAAGGCAAGAGATATTCTCTATACACGTATTTTTTCATTACTAACAGGTAATTCTGTACATAAACACGAACATGCATATGAAGGCAACGACGAATTAGAAAATAAGAGCCGTATAAAGTATATTATGTACCGGATCAAAATAACAGAGATCACAGGCAGGTTTGAAAAGTGTTAGCGCTTGCAGCGCATATCTATCATTAAACATCTCAACGTAAGCATGCCAGTACAAGGTGAAGGAAAAAAGGCAGTTAATTAAAAAGTATTAAAGAAATTAATATCAATTCAAAAGGCCAGTTAATCTTTTTGAATCTAAAATATGTATACAGCCACTTTTTATATCAATGAGTTTTTCACTTTTGAAATCACTCAATGTCCTGATTAATGATTCAGTAGCGGTACCTGCAATGGTTGCAAGCCCTTCACGGCTGATATCAATCGAAAATATTTCATCAGATTTTCCATATTTTTTTTGCAGTAGTATAAGTGCTTCCGCCACTTTTTTTCGAAGCGAGTTATATGCAAGTCCTAATAATTGTGTTTCTTTATCTGACACATTTCTTGCCAATAGCCGGATAAATTTTTGAGCTACTTCCCTGTTATTATTCAGGAGGTGTTCAAAATCTTCCTTGGGTATAATAGCTAGTTCAGTTTCTTCAAGGGTTTCGGCAGTATCCCGATAAGTGGTTCCTTCCAACAGGGCAATATGACCTATAAAATCACCGGTACTAAAAAGATCAGTAACCAATTCTTTACCATCATCGTTGGAGCGATACGTTTTCACTTTTCCTTTAACAATATAATACAACCGCACAGGATGATTGCCCTCATGGTAAATGGTTTGCTTTTTTTTATGGGTATTCACATTGCGTCCTTCTGTTAGCGATTCTAATACATCCTTGCCCAGAGATTCATGCATAAAGTGTTTCAGGCCTTCCAGGCCTGGTAATAATTCCTCCTTCAAAAGTTCGAGTTTTCGCAAACGACTGTCTACAGCATTTAACAATTCTGTACCATCAAAAGGTTTGGTAAGATAGTCGTCGGCACCTAGTTCCATGCCCCTCCGAAAATCACTACGTTCTGTTCGTGCCGTTAGAAAAATAAAAGGCACATTTTTGATGGTATTGTTTTTATGTATGGCATGCAGTACGCCATAGCCATCTAATACCGGCATCATTATATCGCATATAATAAGATCAGGATGGTGCTCAATGGCTTTCTCAATACCGGTTTTACCATTCTCTGCTAAAATAACTTCATACCCCGACAATTCCAGTATTTCCGCAGTATTGGCGCGGATATCATCATTATCTTCAATAACTAATATTTTTTTCATGATCGGTACTATTTAAATCAAATGTGATAATAAATTCGGTTCCCTTTTCCAATTCGCTTTTACATACCACTTTGCCATTCATCAGTTCTGCATATTTTGAAACAATATGTAACCCAAGCCCCGTTCCTTGTATATTTCCGGCATTTGCTCCTCTAAAAAAACGTTCCATCAGGTGTTTTTGATCGTCTTTTGATATCCCTATCCCTAAGTCCTTTACTGAAACAATAACCTGCTGATCATAACAATCTGTTTTGATTTCAATCGGGTTATGATAAGGTGAAAACTTACCTGCGTTTGAAACCAGGTTCATTATAATATGCTTAAGCATAGATGCATCCATAAGCACTTCTGTACTGCCTGAATGGTTATATACAATTATCCGATGGGGTTTCAGGTTAATGCGCATTTCATCTGTGGTTTCAGAAACTAGTTCCTGTATGCTAAACAATGTCCGCTTCACCTGTATTTTTCCTTCTTCAATCTTCCCAACACTAAGAAAATCATTCAGGATATCTGTAAGCATATTTACAGATGAGATGATCCGGTTTAAATGCTTCTCACGTTTTGGCTGCTCCCCGGTTGCTGTATATTTTTCAATTAGATAGGTAGAGGAAAGAACTGTACTTAAAGGGGTACGAAACTCGTGCGAAGCCATAGAAACGAACCGGGATTTGAGCTCATTTAGTTCTTTCTCCTTTTCCAACGCAGACCGTAATTCCGCTTCGGCCCTTTTCCTTTCAGAAATATCAATCGCAATCACCATAAACCCTGTTATTTTTCCCATACCATCTTTTATCACCGTGATAGTGACCGAGGCTGGGAAAGTAGATCCGTTATTTTTTATATATGTGTATTGTACCTCTTCATGGATATTTCGTTTCGATTTTTCTACAATAACATCAAAATTATTTTTTACATGTATTTGGTATTCGTTAAACAATTCCCTTCGCTTAACAGCTATCTCTTTTGCATCATGAAATGAAATGATATTCATTTTATTAATCACCTCTAATTCGACATATCCCATATTAGTTGCACTTTCAGGGTTAAAAAGCCTTATCACACCTGTTTCATCAGTAGCCATAAGCATAACACCTGCATTTTCGAATAATGCGTTTTGATATGATAGAACACCTTCCAGACGATCTCTGGATATTTCAAGTTGCCTGAGAGTTTCTGTTAGGTCCCTTGTACGCTGCTCAATAGTCATTTCCAGTTCACTATTCAGTTTTTCAATTTCTGCTTCGGCTTTCTTTCGAACAGATATATCACTGATAAATGCGATGAGATTCTGCTCACCTTCAGTTATATAATTACCCAGGGATACTTCTACAGGAAATTCAGTGCCATCTTTTTTAACCGCAAAAAGATCCATTCCCACACCCATGGGCCGGCTCTTCGGGTTGTTCGCATAGGTTTCCCTATTATATTTATGATTATGATGATAGCGGTTAGGAATGAGTGTTTCAACAGGCTTCCCGATAATTTCATCAACAGTATAGCCAAAAAGCTTCAAAGCAAATGGATTTACAGATTGAATAGTACCCGAACTATTTGCCATTACAATTCCCATGGAAGCGTGATTAAATAAGGCTTCAAAGCGGTGCATGATTAAATATAAACAGAAATATGTTAAAAGCAATAAAGGGCCTTGTAACCAGAAGGGGCCAGAGTGCGGGTATTGTTAATGAAGAGAAGGAATAAAGTGCGGGTGGTTAATGAAGTTATGAATGGCAACGAACAGCTTCCCCACTTACACTATTGAAAAAAGGACTTATATAAGGTATATCCAGGTTCATTCCCCGAAGTATCAGCAGAACAGCCATTGTGGCTACAAAAAAGGGAATAACAGTTTTAATTCTATTCCGCACCTGTGCCGTAATAAATCTACCGAAAGGGCTTAGCAGCATCATCAACGGTATCGTACCTAAACCAAAAGCTGCCATAAATACGGAAGCATGGGCTGCACTGCCGGTTGCCAATGCACCAACCAAAGCGAAATAAACCATACCGCATGGTAATAGCCCATTGGCAGTTCCAATTAAAAATAAAGCAACCAAATGCTGGTTCATCAACTGCTTTCTTATGAATGTTTTGATGGCAGTAAATACAATACCCGTATGACCGTTATGAAAAAACCTTTTGTTCAAAATAAATAAAATCAACAATATAAGGATGAGTATACCCATTACAATTGAAAATAATTGCTGAAATCCGGCTAAATAAATACGCCTTGCCACAAGGCCCAAAAAAAATCCGATTATCGTATAGGTAAACACCCTGCCGAAATTGTATAGCAATATTCCTGTTAACCGTTTACGTGCAGACAAACCCTGAATCGGTAATAATAATGCAATGGGGCCACACATACCAATACAATGAAAACTACTGAAGATACCCAGTACAAAACCTGATATAAATAATTGCAAAGGCATATTAATGAATGGTTATCATTTTTTCATCATAATAATTTACCGAACCATCCTGCCAGCTGAGTTTTAACTGGTATTTGCCCGTAATCATTTCTTTTTTACAAATAGCCTGCCGATTATGCATGGCAGGCATCAATTTTTTTTTCCTGTCGTTTGCTGCATTACTGCTGCAATAGAACCAGGCTTCCCCGACAATTCCATTGCCTTCCT